>JANMGN010000091.1:0-8051 GCA_031374645.1 Chitinophagales bacterium
TTCTTTTTCTACAAAAGTCGATGATATTGATTACCGTCAAGTAAATATTTTCCCAAATCCGTCTAATACTGACATGACTTTGGCTTTGGGCGAGAATGCAGACGGAGGCTACCAAGTACAAGTTTTTGACCTCACGGGCAGATTAGTTTTTGCCTCTGGAAAACAAAATGATACACAATACATTTTGAAAAAAGACCAAATCGGAAACGGACTTTTCGTAACAAGAGTGATTTTTGAAAATAAAAAATCAGTATTGGTAAGAAAAATTATTTTTGAATAGTTTTTTTACCAAATAAAAAATCCCAATTTTTGGCTTAATTGTCAAAAATTGGGCTTTTTTAATCTACTATTGTAGCCTAAAACGCATTAACAATCACGCCAAAATCTTCTGCTATAAGTGCAGCACCGCCTATCAATCCGCCATCAACATCAGGTTGAGCAAAAATTTCTTTCGCATTTTTTGCATTACAACTTCCTCCATAAAGTAAAGGTGTTTTTCCTGCCAAACGCTTGCCATATTGCTTACCCAAAAATTTGCGCAAAGCAGCGTGCATTTCTTGTGCTTGCTCCGAAGAAGCCGTTTTTCCAGTTCCTATTGCCCAGATTGGCTCATAAGCAATGACTACTTTTGCAAAATCTTCTTCCGAAAGATGAAAAAGACCAGTTTTTAACTGATTTTCAACGAATTTTACGTACGTACCTGCTTCACGAATTTCCAAAGGCTCACCACAACAAAAAATAGGTGTTAAACCTTTTGCCAAAGCGGTTGAAACTTTTTTTGCCAATAATTCATCACTTTCGTGAAAATATTCACGGCGTTCTGAGTGTCCTAAAATGATGTATTCAACACCAGTTGCCAAAAGCATATCCGCAGAAATTTCTCCTGTATAAGCTCCTTTTTCAGCCTCGTGCATATTTTGTGCGCCCAAATGAAGGTGGCGTTTTTTCTTAATAATCTTATACGTTGCTGCCAAACTCGTAAAAGGTGTACACAACACTACTTTCACGCCTTTTGGTATTTCTATACCTTTTACTGCCGTAGCTAAAACCTCTCCTTCTTCGATGGTTTTATTCATTTTCCAATTGCCTGCAACTATTTTTTGTCTTGCCATTTTTTATATTTTTAAAATTTTGTGCAAAAGTAAGCACAACTTTTTTAAATGTATTATTTTTTCTTGAAAAAAACATAAAAACGTATTACCTTTGTACCCAATATGGCAAGATTAATGGCAATTGATTACGGACAAAAGCGTACTGGAGTAGCAGTAAGCGACCCTTTACAAATTATTCCGAATGCGCTGGATACTATTCCAACAGAAAAAATCTATGATTTTTTGAAAAAATACTGTTCAGAAGAAGAGGTAGAACTGATAGTCGTCGGAGAACCTTTGCATGCTGACGGAAACCCAACACACTTGACACCTCATGTCCATAAATTTATACAAAAAGTAAAAGAAATGTTTCCAACAATGGAAGTGATTACTTGGGACGAGAGTTTTTCTTCCGTAAAAGCAAAACAAGCGATTATGGCAAGTGGCGCAAAGAAAAAAACCAGACAAGACAAAGCATTGGTGGACAGAGTAAGTGCTTCTATTATTTTGGGAGAATACATGGATTCGAGAGGTTGAAAGTAAGTAGCGTACAGTTCACAAACATAGTCGAGATTAAATAATTTCAAAATATAATATTTTTAAAGATAATGATTTTACCAATTTATGCCTATGGGCAACCCGTTTTGAAGCAAGTCGGCAAAGATATAGATGCACAATATCCTGATTTACAAGTTCTTATAACAAATATGTGGGAAACTATGTACAACGCATTTGGCGTAGGATTGGCTGCGCCGCAAATTGGCTTGGCATTGCGTTTGTTTGTTATTGACACTACTCAAATCAAAGACGATTTGAAAAAAGGAGAGGTAGGTTTCAAAAAAGTGTTTATAAATGCTCAAATTTTGGAGCAGTCAGGCAAAGAATGGGTTTATGAAGAAGGCTGCCTAAGTATTCCGAACATCAGAGGCGAAGTCGCACGCCAAGAAACTATAAAAATCCGTTACTACGATGAAAATTTTGTAGAATACACCGAAACCTACAACGGCATCAATGCACGTGTTATTCAGCACGAGTACGACCATATTGAAGGCAAATTATTTACAGAAAAATTAAAACCTTTGAAGCGAAATCTTATACAAGGTAAGCTAAAAAATATGGCAGAAGGAAAAGCAAGTGCAGATTATAAAATAAAATTTGCGAGAAAATAAGAGTTTATTCTCGATAAAAAAAACCATTACTGTACAATTGCAGTAATGGTTTTTTTATTTGAATAATAAATTTAGGCATAAAAAAACCTCGCAGGCGCATTTTCAGCAACCTACGAGGCTCTTAACCCCAAAAAACTGAAGCAAAGATACAGGTATTATTTGTATCTACAAGTATCTTGTCAGTTTTTTTTATCTTTTTTTCAAAAAATTAGTTTTTTATACAATTGTATGACAAAATACCATTGTCTGTTTTTACCAAAACAACATAAGCACCAGCAGCTAAGTTACTGATATTCAACAAGTTAATATCTTTTTGAGCATTAAATTGCGCTACTTCACGTCCATCAATATTTACAATAGAAATTGTCTGTGGTGTTGCAACAATATTAGTCAAATCTACTGATAAAACATCTTTTGTCGGATTTGGATAAACCTTTACAGTTTCATCTGTCAAAATATCGTTTGTACCAACAGTAGCATCAAACTGCGTACCTGAGTTCATAATCACATTGTTACCATTTTGTACCCAAACGATAGTGTAAGTTTGCGCTTCTACCCATTTGCTATCCACAGAATAGGTAAAATTAACTGTTTTTTCTGCATTCAAAGCAGCAGGAGTAAAAGCATCGCCAGCCGAAGCTGAAATAATTTTACGAAGCACGTCACGGTGAACCGCTTCGCCATTGCCCGTTTTTTGATTTACCACTTTTTCTACCACAGCAGCATATACTACATAATTTGCAGCAGGTACTGTACCAAGTGTTTTGATAACTGCTTTTACAGTACGTGATGCACCTTTATTTTCAGTAACTACCATAGAAATAGGGCTTTTTTCAGCAATTGCAGCTTTCAATTGTGCATCAGTTGCTGAACTAACTGAACTTGGAGCTGCACCATTTAAACTAAACGAAGGCGTACCCTGTGCGCCGAATTTCGTTGTCAAAAGCGTATTATCTGTAGTATTTGCACTATAAAAAACACAACTTGAATACGGAAACGAAGGGTGTACAGAAATATGATGTACGTCTTTTGCGTAAACATCTATTTTTTTGAAAAATGCAGGATTGCTACCTGCACAGCTTCCGCAATTGCTATTAGTAAAATGCAATGCGAGTGGATATTTTTTAGCTTGCGCAAAAAGGCTAATCATAGCCAAACTGAATAGGAATGTAAAAAGAAATTTTTTCATAATTAAAATTTTTATTTTTTTTAATAAATATACAAAATTCTGATTTTCAATATTTTATAAAAATATTGCTTAACCAGCTACAAAAGTAGTATTTTCCTACCATATAATATGTCTTATCTGCGACTTTTAGACTAAAAGGAAAGTCTCACATAAAAAAAGGTTTCGTGCAACACGAAACCTTTTTTAATATTAAAAGTAAGAGAATTAATTAGCAAATGGATTGGAATACTTTGTATCTGTCACAAACGTTTTATCCGTAAGTGTTTTCATAAATGCTACCAAAGCCTTTTTCTCTGCTGGTGTGAAGTTAAACTTTTTAGGTTTTCCATCATCACCTCTCAAACGAGAGCTTAGTTTTTCAGAATCTTGGATACCTTCGCTGTAAAAATCAATGACTTCTTCGAGCGTTTTGAAACGACCATCGTGCATATAAGGACCAGTCAGTTCTACGTTACGAAGCGTAGGAATTTTAAAACCGCCATCTTTTGCACCAGGATCTTTTGATTGTTTATCTAAGCCAATATCAATACCTCCAGTAATAGAGCCAGTAAAAAAATCAATATCATAGTAAGCATTTACAGTATTTCCATCGTTGAACATTGGCGCGCTGTGACAATTATTACAAGCACCTGTTGCAACTGTACCAAATGTTAATGCACCACTCAAATCGACATTTTTACCCATAAAAATATCCATACCTTGCTTTTCTTCACTTGTAAGATTAGCAAATTTATTTTTCATTCCTTGGTCAAATTTAGAATCCCAACTTACCATAGAACGCAAAAATGCGGTCATAGCATCTGAAATATTAGCACTTGTAACGTTCGTAGTCCCGTAAGCCTCTTTAAACAAAGGTGCGTAATAGTCTAACTGAGCTAATTTTTTTTCTAAAAAAGTCAAATTTTCCATACCCATCTCGATGTGATTCTGAACAGGATTTAAAGACATCGTACGAACGGTGCTTTCTCGTCTGTCCCAAAACATACCCGAACGAACCATTCCAGGGTTTGCGATTGAAAGGGAGTTACGGGTAGTAAGTCCTTCTTGGTGTCCTTTACTAAATGCTTGTGGATCGGCAAAACCTTGCGCTTGATGGTGGCAAGAGCCGCAGGCAACAGAGTTATTGATAGACAATTGTTTGTCATAAAACAAAACACGACCTAACTTCGCTTTAGCATCAGTTACACCAATAATTTTTACCACATCGCCAGCTTTTAGTGGAGTGGTGTTGAAATTAAATGGAAAAGTTGTCGTAGGATCTTCTACGGTAAGTAGATTTGCAAAACGCTCAAAACCCTTTTGTACAGGTACATCAGAGTAGTGGTAACTTTTTGCTAATTCCGCCTGATTGGGGCGAGTAACTGCGGTAGCGTCTGTTGGTGTAAGTTCTTGTTTGCAAGCAAACATTCCTAATACAGCAACCGAGGCAATTATTAATTTTTTTGTCATGACTGAAATTAATTTAGTATTGTGGTTTTAGTAAAAATTATTTTCTATACAAAGATACAATATTATTGTCATTTGTCAATGGATTGTCAAAATATTTAATGTTAAATTTTGTACATATTAGACAAAAACGCAACTATTCGGTCTATTGAACTAAATAATTGCGTTTTTTTTACTGTTTTTTAGGTTTTTATTTCATCAATTCCACTACCAAAGTCTGATAAGGCTTTAATTTTATATTTGCTAAATCGACTATTTCGCCTGTGATTATATTTTTTCCTTTGAAAAAACCATTCGTACGCTCTACGAAACGAGTAATATCAATTTTTTCGTTTGCTTTATCTCGTGTATTCATCATTACCATAATGGTATTTTTTTCATCGTAACGGAAATACGTATATATGCCGTCTTGTGGAATAAATTGCGTCATTTTACCAGTCGTCAAAGCTGTTGTTTTGTGGCGATAATGCGCCAATGTTTTTGTAAAATTAAACATTGCATTTTCATCGTCGTTTCTTCCAGATGCTTTAAATTTATCTGTTTTATCGCCAGCCCAACCGCCTGGAAAATCAAAACGCACATAACCATCAGGATTAGAAACACCTTTCATCAAGATTTCTGTACCATAATAAAGCTGCGGAATTCCACGCATTGTAAGCAAAAGAGCAGTAGCACTTCTCAACTTTTCTTGATTTTCGCCTAATTGCGAATAAATACGGGTCATGTCGTGATTGTCCAAAAATATCATATTTTGATACGGATTGGCATACAAATAATCGTTTGAAAGCGTATGAAAAATTTTATTCACACCACCTGTCCATTCTTCATTTCTTGATAAAGCATCGCTAACTGCGTAGGCAAACTGAAAATCAAGCGGGGCGAGCTTCGTACCTTTTACAAAGTGTGCTTGATTGAGTGTTCCATCAACCATACTTTCTATGCAAACATAAAAATTAGGGTATTCTGCAAAAATTGCATCTGTCCAATCAGATAAAAACTTAGCATCGTTGTAAGGCCAAGTGTCCACACGATAAGCATCAATACCTGAATACTCGACCCACCAAATCGTGTTTTGAATCAAATATTTAGCCAAATGAGGATTTTTTTGGTTCAAATCAGCCATGTGTTCAATGAACCAGCCGTCCAATTCCAATTTTTTATCTACTTCGCTTGCATAAGGGTCAAAAAGAGTTTGGTAACGATGATTTGTACGCTCAAAACTTGCTGGTTGATGTACCCAATCAAGCGAAGGAATATCTTTAAGCTGGTAATGTTGGTCACCAATATGGTTAAAAATGATGTCTTTCATCACTTTCATACCTCTTTCATGGGTTTTATCAACAAAGGTCTTAAACAACTCATTGTTGCCAAAACGTTTGTCAATATTATAATGATCAGTTACCGCATAACCATGGTAGCTTTCAAAATACTCATTGTTTTCAAAAACTGGATTAGGCCAAACACAAGTAACACCCAATTCTTGTAAATAATCCAAGTGATTAATCATACCTTGAATATCGCCGCCGTGTCGGAAGTACATCTTGGAACGGTCAATACCACGTTGATTTAAATCGTTATAAGAATCATTACTTGGGTTACCATTAGCAAAACGATCAGGCATCAAGAGATAAGTAAGATCCGTTGGATTCAAGCCTTGTGCATACTTTCTATTTTTTTCTCTGGTAGAAAGTTTTAAAATATAAGTACGTGATTTACCATTATTGATGATACTAATTGGAACGTTGCCTGCTTCTGTATTTTCTTTGATACTAATAGTAACAAAAAGGTAATTTGGACTTTCCACGTTTTCGGTTTTGATTACTTTTACCCCTTTATACTTTACTTGGACAGTACCACCTTTGACATTTTCGTCATAAATCAATACTTCAAGTTGCTGATTTTTCATACCAATCCACCAAGAAGAAGGCTCTATTTTCGGGTTCAAAACCTTGCCGCCTTCGGGCTTTCTGATGAAGTAATCAGGCGGCTTTATACCTTCTGGAAAGCGTTGTTCAGCAGCGATTTGCTCTGCTGTTTTGTTGTCTTGTGCGTGTGATTTTGTTGCAAATAAAACACTTAAAACAATAAAAATAAGTATTTTGCTTTGTGTAAATTTAATCATAATTGAGTTTAGATTTTTATATTTACAGCAAAGATATGGTTTTTACTCTTATATTTAAAAAAAAATAGGCTATTATTGGAATGATATATTTATTTTTTTCGTAGTAAATTTTTAATTATGTGTAAATAACTCATTTTCAATATTTTAAAAAATATTATTTCGATTGCTTTGCGATGCAAAAAGTATTGTTTAATTTTGTGGAGGCAGTATGATATTTAACAGATATAACCTTGACAAGGGTAAAAAACCCTGTCAAGATTATATCTGTTAAATTTTACTTCGGAATCAAAATAGTTTTAGAAACCCTTTTTGTCGCAGAAGCCATCGTCAGACGATACGAGTTATTAGGTAAATCGCTTACGTCGATTGTCATAATGTCTTCTTGATCAGTCATTCGGATTTTTCGAGAAGTGACGGGAATACCATTTTTGTTTTCAAAATAAATATACGTTTCCTCACTAATCGGAAACTTTATTTTCAAAATAAGCGTGCCAGAAGTCAAACTAAGCACTTGAAAATCAAAATCCTTAGGCAATACTTTGCTGTAAGAAGATTTTGATAATGTGTTTGGGACGAAATTTGTTTTTGCAAAAGCAAGCGTATAGCAACACAAAGCTATACTAAAAAGCATAATTTTTTTCATAATAAAAATAAGTTTGGTCAAAAAGTTCATTGCAAAATTATGCGTTTGTTTAGTGTATTTTTGAGATAAAAACACCTTATAATGCACTTTTTGTGACATCAATATTTTATTTATTAAAAAATATATTTTATTCAATATCCAGATAATCAATGCTTTATATAAAAAAATACTCAAAAAATTGTATCAAAATTGTGTTGTTAAGTTTTTTTCTTTTTGTAGAAATAAACCCCAATTTTGCTAATCACAACGACCCTACCCTACCTTGGGGCTTTTTTGGACACAAACGCATCAATCGTATGGCAGTCTTTACGCTTCCGCCAGAAATGATGGTTTTTTACAAAAAAATATAGAATTTATCACAGAACACGCTGTTGATCCCGACAAACGCAGG
>JANMGN010000124.1:0-13749 GCA_031374645.1 Chitinophagales bacterium
ATACAGTTTATAATAATTTGTTCCGAAGACCTACCACTAACTTTAATCTTGGACTGACTTATGAGTTGAATAAAAAATGTTTAGTTCGAGCAAATACACGTTTGTTAAGCGAACGCAAAGATTTAGCTTTCAGTTATGCAACTTATACAAATTCTGTGGTTACTTTAAAGCCTTACGCTGTTCTTGACATTTATGGAGAGTACAAAATTAACCAAACTTACAAAGCGTTTCTACAGATTGGCAATATTACAGACACCAAATATACAGATATTTATGGCTACAACACCAGACGTTTTAATGCGACGATTGGCGTGAGTGCAAAATGGTAGATATGCTTTTTATTTTCTAAAAAAATACTACTTTTGCAAAAAAAATAAAATGACAGAATATAAACTCACGCAATACTCTCATGGTGCAGGTTGCGGTTGCAAAATTGCTCCGAAAGTATTAGATGAAATATTAAAAAGTAGCACGGCAAAAATCCATTTCCCAAACCTACTCGTTGGCAATGAAGAACGGGACGATGCTGCCGTTTTTGACCTTGGCGACGGCACAGCTATCATCAGCACGACCGATTTTTTTATGCCAATAGTAGATGATGCAGAAAAATTTGGACGCATCGCATCCGTCAATTCTATCAGCGATATTTACGCCATGGGCGGAACTCCAATGTTGGCGATTGCGATTTTGGGTTGGCCTATCAATCAATTGCCAGCCGAAGTTGCCAATAAAGTGATAGAAGGCAGCCGTAAAGCCTGTGCGGAAGCGGGTATTCCTCTCGCAGGCGGACACTCGATTGATAGTCCCGAACCTATTTTTGGTTTGGCGGTTACGGGTCGTGTACCTATCAAAAATTTGAAAAAAAATGGTGGTGCAACATTGACTTGTAAGCTATTTTTGACCAAACCTATTGGTGTTGGAATATTGACAACTGCACAAAAAAAAGATGTATTGTTACCTGAGCATCAAGATATTGCGCCAGATAGTATGTCAAAATTAAATACTATCGGAAGCCTTTTTGGAACACTACCTTACATCAAAGCAATGACGGACGTTACGGGTTTTGGTTTATTAGGGCATTTGTCAGAAATGTGTGAAGCAAGTAATCTGACAGCGCATATTGCGTTTGAAAAAGTACCTTTTTTAGACAAAAACATCTTGGATTATTACCTCGAAAAAAAATGTATTCCAGGCGGAACAATCCGAAATTTTGATAGTTATGGGCATAAAATAAATCCTATTTCGGACTACAAACGCAACCTTTTAGCCGATCCACAGACAAGTGGCGGACTACTTGTCGCCGTAGAGAGCGAGTTTGAAAATGATTTTTTGGAACTTTGCAAATCGCAAAACCTTGATTTACAGGCATTTGGAACATTTTCTGAAAAGGAAAACTTTGCAATCATAGTAGATTAAAGCACTGCCAAGCTCCAGCTTGGCAGTGTTGATTTACGATAGGTTTTCGGAAGTAGGAGTGTACGACTACTTAGCGTTAAGTTCTTATACATCAAGTTATAAAAAATCTCGTATGACAAAAGTTATACGAGATTTTTTTTACTAAAAATTTTATCAAAATACCAAAAAAGGCAAACTTTTTGCCTTATTTTTCGTTTATTACTAAAATTTATTCCATGCACAAATTATATATATTATTTAGTTTTCTGTTTTATTCTCAATTTATTTCAGCACAATGTACCTCGCCAGACAGTACAAAAGTAACTATTTATGTTACGACAGATTCGTTTCCAAAAGAAACAGGCTGGACACTTTTTAGCGTAAAAAGCAAGCAATATGCGATTTCTCCTCAAAATGTTTATACAGAAGCCTTTAAAACCTACAAATACAATTATTGTGTTCCGAAAGGAGAATGTATGAAATTTGCTCTACTTGATAAAGATGGAATTTCGTGGCCAGGAGGCGTACACATTGTATTGAATAAAGATACGGTAGCCTATATAACGTATGCAGATAATGTAGATGTGACGTATTTTAATTGTGCAGACGGAGAAACTTGTGGTACACCGAAAAATATCACAACTGGCTCATATACAACGACTTATAATAACCATTATTATAATTTTAAGCCAGAAAAAGATGGTTTTTACAAGATAACAACTTGTGATACAGCGAATACTTGTAACACTAAAATCTGGGTTTATGAGGAGTGTAAAACGTTTAATCCGTTGGATACAAAACTCGGAACTATACTTTTCAACGATGATGCTTGCGACAAAAAAGCAGAGCTTCCACAAGCGATTTTAGACAAAACACGCAACTATATCATACGAATTGGTGGCGATAATTGCAAAGGAAATCTCAAATGGTCGCTGGATTATATCAGCCCTGTAAAAGGTTGTCGAGATACCGCTTCCTGCAATTACAATGCGCTTGCGACAGAAGACGGCGCAGCTTGTATTCCACAAAATACTGCCGCTTGTTCAGGTCCAGATTTGGTAATTAGTGCGGAAGCGATTATAAAATCGCTCACTTGGGGCAGAGAAAATGCAGATTTCAATCCTTGTCTTGTAAATGAAGGTTGTTTGAAAGGGTTTGGTTGGAGAAATGTCTTAAAATTTGATTCTAATATCTCAAATATTGGTGACCAAGATTACTACATAGGAAAGGTTTTGGCAAATCCGACACAATTCGTTTGGGACGCTTGTCATCAGCACTATCATTATAAAGGTTATGCGGAATATCTACTTTTTGACGATAAAGGAAAACGTATTCCGATTGGTTTTAAAGCTGGTTTTTGCGTCACTGATTTTGATTGTATAAATGCTTCTGATATGAAGTATTCTTGCTTGAATATGGGACTAAGTGTAGGTTGTACAGACATTTACGAGCGAGAATTACCTTGTCAATGGGTCGATTTGACAGATGTTCCTTCGGGAAAATATACGCTTGTTGCACGTGTGAATTGGGACAATTCTCCTGACCGTTTGGGACGTATGGAAACTCGCAGCGACAACAATTGGGCGCAAGTTTGCCTCGAGCTCAAACGTAATAATAAAGATTCTATTTGGTACGTTTTGGATACTACAAGTTGTCCCGTTTGGAAAGATTGTAAAGGCGTTGCTTATGGTAATACATTTACAGATTGCGAAGGGAACTGTGGTGGAAAAGCTGTCGGAGGAGATTTTGATAACAATAAATTACTTGATATTCAAGATGCAAGACAGTATGTACAAGCTGCTTTGAACAATAACGCTACCGTAACACCTTGTAACGACCTCAATGCAGACGGCAAGATTTCGGTCACAGATGCCTCATTATTAGCGAGTTGTATTGCTTACGGAAAAAAACACGCACATCTTGGCGCAGGAGATACGCACGACCATTGTATTTTTCCAGTGCAAGCGGTAAACAAACTCGATACGGTATTTTTTAGCATACAAAATTACAATCCTGTCGGAAAATATTTTGATATTGGCATTCGCAACAACACCAAAGAAGTGAACGCTTATCAATTTAAAATGAGCAATGTACAAATTGCGAAAGTTATCAGTTTGATAGATACTTTAAAATATCCTATGAAGCCTGTAGCGACGCTAAATAAAGGAATGGTCATCGGGATTTCTTATGAAGATTCTGTAATTGTGAAAAATCCTACGACAAAGCCTTTGGTACGTATTTACTTTACAAATACCGCTACGACAGACGTTTGTATAGAAGAAGTAACGGATGTTACAGATAGAAATGGCTATACTTTACAAGGTAAAGCAGAAGGGAAATGCCAGAAAGTATCATCTGACCGTGAGCCAATATTAATGAATTTGAACCCTATCGTTTATCCGCATCCTGTAAGCCAAGAAGCGATTTTAGAGTTCTATAATCCTGAAAATGAGCGATTTACGTTTGAATTATACGATATTAGTGGCAAAATTGTACAACGTCAGACGGGTATTTTTAGTAATCAAATCAACATCATACGCAATGGTCTTTCTGATGGTTTTTATGTTTATAAGCTAAAAGGCGAACATGGTTTTGCAAGTGGAAAAATAGTTTTTGAAGGAAAATAAAAGCCGCTTAGAAGTTTCACAAAATGCTTCCAATTGATAAAATTGGAAGCATTTTTTGTTTGTATGAGAAATAAACTCATCTTTCTAAATTTAAAATTCATCCTGTAAAATAGCGTTTTCGTCCTTTGTGAAAAAAAGGAAGCAACACAGCACCTAAAAAAAGCGTCTATATCAAAGACAGTTTTAGTTTTCAATACAGTTAGAAAGTTTAATTTGTCGGCAATGTTATTTTTTGTGACATTGCCGATTTTTCAACATCAAACCAACATTTACATTATGTTTAAACAAGTCAAAATTATTTTATGCTCGCTATTGTTCGTAGCATCAAATATTTTAGCGCAAGCGCAAACTGAAAAAATAAAAATGTCCTCCAATATCAAAGGAGCGTACATGGGTTCTGTGATTTATCCAGGTTTTAAACTCGGCGTAGAACGACCTTATAAGCACATCGAAAAGACGAAACGCAGCGGAAAAGTTATTGAAAAAGACCGTTTTGTGAGTTTTAATCTTGGTTTTTATCAACACAAAACCTTTCACGATAATTTATATTTTTTGGTAGAACGGACACGTCGTCGTACTGCGCCAAGTGGTTTTTTTGTAGAAACGTCGCCTGGTATTGGAGTTAGCCGTACTTTTTTGAGCGATGCAACCTACAAGGTAGATGATGCAGGAAAAGTTGCAAAAGTATCAGGGGCTGGTTACACGTATGCGATGCTTTCGTTAGCCGCAGGTATTGGTTATGATTTTTCAAAAAAATCTGATAATCGTCCATATGCGATATACTTGAAACCAAGTGTCTTTGTCATTGCTCCTTACAACAGTTTTGTTTATTTCCGTCCGACGGTTGAGTTGGGTGTAATCTATAAACCTAAGACATTTTGGACAAAGGACGTGAAAGAAGTTAAAAAATAAAATAACTGTCAATCTATTATCCCTAACGTCAGCGACGTTATTTGAATTATACTTAAAATGAAAAAAATAATTTTTAATCTATTGATAATCATAGGTTTATCAAGTTGTCAAAAAGAGCAAATTAGCACTGGTACAGATGTACACGATACATTTTTTCTAAAAGAAGATGGCTTTTCTATGCCGATACAAGTGCATGGCAATGTAGCGAGTAAAAAAATGCTTGTTGTTGTTACAGGTGGGCCTGGTTCAAGTGCCATATTGTATCGGAACGACTTTGTGATTGAAAACGTAGAAAAAGAGTTTGCAATCGCCTACTACGACCAACGTTTTGCAGGTGCAACGCAAGGTAGTACAGTAAATTCGGAGATTTCGTTGTACAAAACGGATTTGAAAAAAGTACTACAATTGCTCAAGTCACGCTACGGCATCGATACCAAAATGTATGTGATGGGACATAGTTGGGGTGGTTTCTTGACACCTTATTTTCTGCAAGATGATAATAATCAAGACATGGTAAAAGGCTGGATACAAGTTGATGGCGCACACAATTACAGCAAAAACGACAGTTTGACTAAGGAAATGCTGTTGTCGTATGGTAAAAAAGAGATTTTAGCCAATAGAAATACAGATAAATGGCAAGAAATAGTGGACTATTGCAATGCACATGCTTACAATGAAAGTTTTGAGGTTAGCAGTACTTTGAACCGTTTTGCAGCAAAAGTAGAAAGCTATGTATCTGAAATTGAGCTGACTAGTATTTCTGAACAATTTAAAGATGCTGTCAAAATAAATAAATTGCCTTTGACGGCACAATTAGTTAATCTTGCTAATTCCGCTTTAATCCAAAAAATTGATCGACAAGCCTACACTGTTCCAATCAGTAAAAATTTGTATAAAATAAAACTTCCGACTTTATTACTTTGGGGACGACACGATTTTATTTGTCCAACTGGATTAAAAGAAGACATCAAAAAAAATATTGGTAGCAAAGATGTCACTGAAAAAGTGTTTGAAAAATCAGGACATTCACCAATGTTCCAAGAACCTACTGCTTTTTGGAAGGCACTCACTGATTGGGTGGAAAAACATTAGATATACCTATTAAAATATTAATCTAAATTAATAACGGCTCTTAAACGGGTCAAAAAAATTATTTAAAATGAAAATTAATTTAAAAATCAATTTATTATTAGCGTTGTTGCTATTTAGTTTCGTTGCCAATGCTCAATCTGGACAAAAGAAAAAACCAGATATGAAAAAAGTATTATCAAAGGCGAGCAAGAATATAGAAAAAGCTAAGAAAGATGGCAAATTGCTATTGAAAAAAAATGATTCCCTAAAGACAAGTGGTTTTAATCAATTGCCCAAAAATGTTCGTGTACCAGGTCAGTTTGAAGAAAACCAAGCGATTGCCATGACATGGCAGTATCAATTAGATTCATTATTTGGATTTACCGATGTGATTGCTGACGATTCTGATCCATTTGGTAAAATAGCTTGTGATTTGGCAGTCGCAATCCAAAAAGGAGCGAAAGTAATTATCAGAATCAAGAACGCGGCTGACTCTACGACGGTAAAAAATATTATGATTGCCCGTGGCACACCTTTGATCAACTATGCTTTTTATGTTCATCCTATTGATAGTTTTTGGGATAGAGATTCTGGCCCGATTTCGTTTTACTATGGCGATAAAGATAGCATAGGTATGGTTGATATGGATTATTATACATTGGCTGCTGTAAAGGATAACATAGGCAATGTCTATACAGATTTCAATCTTATCAACGAAGGTGGCAGGGTAAATGACGACTCAATACCAATTGCTTTGGGAAAAATGTTGAATTATCCCATCTTTAAAACTACCTTAAATGACGAAGGCGGCAATATTATTTCTGATGGCTTAGGTGCTTTTTGGGGCAGCGATGGAACACGAATAAACAATACTGAGGCAATAGACGGTGCAATTTTAGGGATTCCAGGCTTTACTATATTTGGTAATTATCCATTGCCATCTCAGACCCAATACGATTCATTGTATCTGAATTCTTTCGGAATCAAGAAGCATATTGAGCCAGAGGTGTTTTCATGTGACGGAGGAACTGGGCATATAGATATTTATGGAAAATTAGTTGATGAAAACATTTTTCTTCTTGCTGATTACACGGCAGCAACAAAGCATACCGATTTTGAAACATGGCTTGACAACTTAGAACTATTTGAAGGGACGAAAGATAGTAATGACAAAGGCGTAGATATTCGTTTCGTGCCGATGCCGAGAATTGCAGATGGAAGCATTCAGATAGAGTGTGAAGATGGGCCTTTTGGCAATACAGACCAAAGGACTTATGTAAACGGGATTTTTGTGAATAAATACTATATTATGCCGATGCAAAGTGATCCAGCTAATCCAATTCCGTCTGATGTTACAGCTTTGGCAGCTTTTAAAAAAGCGTTACCTGGATATACTATTTTGCCCGTTGATGCTGGTAGTATGTTTGGTACAGGCGGTGCATTACACTGTATTACAATGCAAATTCCTGCTGAAAATCCTATTTTTATTAGACATAATGCTATAACAGGTACTCAACCCTTGAAGTCCAATTACGTTATTAATTCATTTATAAAAAACAAAAGCGGATTAGAGTCGCAATTTGTCTATTATAAAAAATCAACTGATAAGGATTGGATTGCTTTGCCTATGGCAGCATTAGGGGCGAATAATTACACTGCAAGCATACCTACTGCTGGTTTTGGAGCAGGAACGATTGTTCATTATTTTATTGAGGCAAAAAGCAATAATGGCAAAACAATCACGAAACCTTTTGTTGCTCGGGAAGGTGGCTACAACATTTTTACAGTAGGTGGTGGTGTTTCCAGTGTTTCTGAAGATGCCAATGCAACAAGTATTGTATCATCAATTTACCCGAATCCTTCGACTGGAATGTTCACTTTGCCGATTTCACTTGATGAAAATAAAAGTGTGAAAATCGAAATATTTGATATGCTGGGTAGAAATATTTATAGTAATAATTATTCAGCGAAAGCAGGACTTAACAACATAGAGATTGACATGATGAATAAAGTGACTGGTATTTATAGTGTTAAAACTATCATAGATGGTAATTTAGTCAAATCACAAATGTTGGTAAAAATTTAATTTATAGATTGTTTAGGGGTTGTATTATTTTGGAATTATCGTACATTTTACTCAATGTGTAAATGTGCGATAATTCCAATTAAAATTTATAGAAATGAAAAATATAATTTTCAACTTATTGATAATCAGCTTTTTAACGACGACTGTTTTTGCACAAAACAAATCAGTAGGCGTAAGTTCTGGTGTGAGTTTGGGTCATTTTTACACAGGTAAAGATGCCATAATCGACCCGTCTATAACAAGGTTTATTGCCAATTTTTTTTATGAAAACAGGTTTAAAAAGCATTGGTCTTATAAGGTCGGTCTAAGTTATTTTGGAACAGGAAGTATCGAAAATACAAAAGACCGAAATAATCTTCCAATCAATTTACAATGGTCGTATGATTATCTATCCGTACCGTTCTCTGTCAAATATATTTTGGGTAATAAGATAAGACCTTATGGAAAAATGGGCGTTAATGTCGCCTATTTATTAAATGCTAACGGCTTGCCTTTTAATGCGGTAAAAGATGTTTCGACTATCAAATATGTGAATTTAAAGGACGAAACCCAAACGATAGACTATGGTATATTAGCAGGTTTTGGGCTTGAAACGCAGCTAACGCCTGCCTATGAATTAGGTTTGGAAGTGAACGGCTACTACGGATTACCGAATTTTGATAAATATAGTAATACTCTTAAACAACATTATGTATCGGTAGAATTGGTTTTTAAATACATCCTCAACTGAAAACAGACTAAAAGTGCATTAAGAACAGCAATATTCTCTTTTTTTGTGATTGTTTTGTGACATATTTATTAGAAATTGTGCAATAATAGGTAAACTCAAAACACAATAGAATTATTGAAAAAATGACAATTCTTAATTTTATGTTGTTTTTATTTTTTATATAAATTTTTTCTTGGAATTATGCTAAATTTTAGTGAAATCTCACGTTTATTGCTCCTTTTTACGTTTGTCGCTCATGGTAAATTGCAGGCGCAGTCCGCTCAACTACCACTTGACCAAGGACGCTACACAGGTATAACGAGCATTCTGGAAGCGGGTAAAGACAGTTTTATTTACAGTGCATCGGTTCTACCTCCCAGTATTTTCGGTGGAGGAAAAACCAACAATTTGACACAAGTATCGCTTTCCAAAGGTGCGGTGTGGAGTTTTGATTTCAAATATCCTAAAACTTCCATTTCATGCCAATTGACTAATTATAAAGATGATTTTTTATGGTCAGGTTTTATTTCAGATGTCAATCGAAATAAATCGTTGATGCGTTTAGATAAAAAAGGAAATGTTATTTGGTCAAAACGCTACGGCGGCTTGAACGACGTGGATACCATAAACGGTGGAAAAAGCCAAGCAATTGTGCTACCTGACGGTAATATTGCGTTAGGAGGTGGCGCTGCCTCTTTTGGAAGCACTACCCAAGCCAATGATTTATTTTTAGCGAAATTAGACCCGAATGGCAATCAGATTTGGGCAAAAAACTACCTTTTTTCAAATCTATCAAATACCTATACCAATTTCAGTTCTGTTATCAATACCAATGATGGTGGATTTTTGATTTGTGGATCAATTTATACATCATCCGATAGGAGCATTTTGCTTTTGAAAACTGATGCGAGTGGAGCTGTTCAGTGGACTCGCTCTTACAGCAATGATGGAAAGAGTTTTCTAAATGATGAATCTGGTGTACAAGTAGTTCAAACTGCAAATAATAATTTTTTATTAATAGCAAATCAAAGAGATTTTAATGAAAATAGCGGACAAATAATAGCGCAAATCAATGCAAATGGGACAGTCGCTAATACTTTTATAGTAAGGGTAAATCCTACTCTTAATTATACATTACAAGCCAACAAAGGGATATATGATGCTTCAAAAAATGCACTCATTATTGGAGCTGGTGTTGTGCAAGATTCCACGCCGAACCTTTCATTAGAGCAAAATTTATTGTATAAAATTAGCTTAGATGGCACTTTTGACTGGAAATACAATTATTATTATGAGATTTTAGAAGGTTTTGTAACGTCCAATTCTGATTTGATACAAACAAAAAATGGAGGTTTTGCTCATTTAACATCTTTTTCAAAGTCTTTTGAGGAGCTTTATCCTATCCTGATTCTTTCAGACAATAAAGGCGAAACGGGTTGTCAAAAACCGATAAATTTAGTAGTTGATAAAAACGTTACTCTGGAAACAGAATCATTCACTATTCAAGAGAAAAATACAGCTTCTGCGATTGATTACGTGGTGGTCAAAACACCTTTCAATTTTTCCACCAAATTACCTACTATTAATTTGGGTAATGATATTACTACTTGTAAAACAGATACAAATTTTGTACTCAATGCTTTAAATGCTGATTTTGATACCTATAAATGGAGTACAGGCGAAAAAACGCCTTCAATTACAGTCAATCAAACTGGGCAGTATGCCGTTTCGGTCACGAGTAATAAATTTTGTTTGACACTCAATGATACCTTAGTCATCAAAAAGTCTCCCATGTGTGATTCTATGACTGTGAGTAGTAGTGACAGTAAATTATTTCTACCTACTATTTTTACACCCAATGATGATGGCATCAATGACTTTTTTGAACCATTGGGAACGGGTTTCATTGTTGAGTCTTTTCAAATTTTTGATCGTTGGGGCAGTATGGTTTTTGAAAGCAGTGAATCAAACAAGGCTTGGAATGGACAGTTTCGAGGTCGTGACGCAATGTCCGCAGTATATGTATATTTTCTAAAATACAAGCAGCAAGGTAAGGTTAAAATACTAAAAGGAGAAATTACTTTGATTCGATAAGTTGCTTTTTTGAAAATATATTGTTTCTATTTTATAAGATTTTATATGATTTATAGAGATATTTATGCTTTTATAGCCTTCTGTATTTTCATCTTTTTTAATCAAAAAAATAAATTTATGACTAAGTTTTTAACAATAATTGCCCTATTTTGCTTGGTATCTTGCAAAAATAACCCAAATAGCACAACAGAAAAAAGTATTGATGCAGGTTTGATAAGCGCAGCAACGTGGTTTCAAGCATGGGAACTTGTCGCCAAAGAAACTTATCATGTCAGTACGGCAACACCCGTAGAATTGGTGCTTTTTGATGAAAAATACGTTTATACCACGTCAAAAGTGTCGGGTGCGGGCGGTGAAATTGTTGAAGGACCTGCGCTTTGGGATAAGCAATATGTCTGGTTAAAAAAAGCCCACAATGGTCAATTGGTTATGCCTGATAGTACCAAAAGTCCCGTGCAAATCATGTCTTACACCAAGCCTTTGTTTTTAAAAGAAGACACGATTGCTTTTTTCGTAACGCCTTTGCCGAGTTATTGGAAAATCAAGGACATTGGCGACCACGGGATAGGCTATGATAGTTTGTCGTTAATTGTGTTTTTGCATGAGTTCACCCATGCACAACAAATCATCAAATCACACGACGGCATGGATAACATCATCAATGGCTATCTATCGAAAAACCCCAAAGACGAAGCGGTTTTTAACGATGATTTGATGCAAAATCTGTATGAAAAAGACGCTGTTTATTCAAAAGCATTTAAGGAAGAAATGGCTTTGTTCTACGCCGCTTGCGAAGAAACGGATAAAACGAAGCAAAAAACAAAGGCACTTACTGCGATTACGGCATTGGAAAACCGTCAAAAAAGTATTTTGGCAAAAGACAAAAAAGACTTAGCCGAGATTGATAATTATTGGTTGACGCTCGAAGGTTTGGGGCAATATTCCACTTATGCGTGGCTTGTGCATCCAAAAGGTGGCAATTTAGACCGCAAAAAGGCTCTGGAAATACTGAAAACAAAATATTGGTCGCAAGAAGAAGGTTTTCCAATTGCGTATCTATTGGCACAAAATGGTGGAACTAAAACGTGGTGGACAGATATGTTTTGTCGAAATCCCAAGAGTACAATTGGACTTTTGAAAGCGGCTTTGGCGAAGAAGTAGATAGTTGTTATCCCATCAGTATTTTAGCCTAAAAATAATCAAATTCAAGAAAAATATGAAGAAAAACCTACTCGAAATTTTAAAAATACTGGGCAAGTTCATTTTGCTTATTCTCGTATGGTCGGGCGGCATTGCCATTGTCCAAAACTTTGATAAAACGATTGAAGCCTTACAAAAACCGACGAGTAGTTTTTTGTTTGAGTTTCTACCTTTTATCTTCATTCTTATTCCAAGTCTTCTATTATGGAAATATTTGGATAAAGAAAAAATTAGTGAATTAGGCTTTAAAACGACTAATTTTGCTAAAAACAATGCCATTGGTTTCATCATTGGCTTGATTTGGATTGGATTAACGGTACTTGGTTTATTTTTAAGCTGTACGGTAAAAACCAATTTTAATGTATCCATCGGTTGGGGTTTATTGATTGCCAATTTTATTATTTTATTGATAAATACCATTATGCAAGAAACGCTTTGCCGAGGTTATTTATACAAAATAATTGAAAAACCGTTTGGTGGTTACTACGCTGTTTTGTTCACGTCTATTTTCTTTGTTTTGCTGCATCCTGGGGCAATTGCGGCGGGTATTGTCGGTATTGTCAATGTATTTTGCGCAGGCTTAATATTTGGTTTTACCCGAAAAATGACGGGTAGTTTGTGGATGCCCATTGCCATTCATATCACTTGGAATTTTATTGATAGTGTACTTTTAGGCACTTCGCCTTTGGGTTTATATCCGCATTTAGATTGGCTCATTGTGCAAGGAAAAGAACTGTTTACAGGCGGAAAAGACGGATTAGGAGCGAGTATTTTGACGCTTTTTACCTTTCCGATTATGTTTTTAATCCTGTATTTTGATGTGTTTAAAATTAAAAACACCTAAACAATGAATAAAATAGATAATTTTTTCTTCTTCGCCGCTTTTGCACAAAGTCTAATGATTACTATTTTTTGGACTTATAAAATAGCAAAACACAGCCTTGCAGCGACATTATTGGCGATGTTTCTGAGCATGTTCACGCTCGTGCTTTTTCGAGTAAATGTCGAGTTTTTATTTGATACTAAGTTAGGGTCGGTTCATTTGCCAATTTGGTTCAGTGTAGGTCCTATTTTATATCATTTTATTCGGTTTAGTTTTCTCCCAAATGAGGCAACCGTTTCGAGGTTGTGGTTATGGTCATTTTTACCTTCGGTTATTGAGGTTTCTACTGCCTTAATGTATTGGATTTTAGTCAGTTTGGGAAGAGAAGAAGCCCAACTTTTAAAAGAAATAAATCATAAGTTAGTGGGTTTTAGTTTTACACATCTTTGTATTTATACCCTTGCCTCAGCCATTTTTGTGTATCGAAGCAACACCAGTCAGCAGATAACAGTTTTGTACAAAAAACAAATAAAATACTTGAAATGGATTTTGTTTTTTATGGTATTATTTATCCTTGAAAATATTATCAACTCTAATGAAGATACAATTTTTACAAGCCTAATTATGTTTTCTTTTGTGAATGTTTTTATGTTCGCTTTATTTAATGAAAACGTTTCGCCAAATTCAGAACAAGTAGATGTTTTGAAAAAAGCCCTCAATGAACGAGATACAGCAGTCATGATAACCAATGCAAATAGAATAATAGAGTATGTGAATACGCCTTTTTTGGATATGGTCGGTTATCGGCATCGAGATATTGTGGGGCGTAAAC
>JANMGN010000130.1:0-3794 GCA_031374645.1 Chitinophagales bacterium
GTTGTTTGTCACGGCGCATAGCACCTAAGGTACGCATATTATGCAAACGGTCAGCCATTTTTATTAGCACCACACGGACATCATCACCAAGCGTCGTCAATACTTTTTTGAAATTATCAGCTTGCGGACTGTCAGAATCTACCGTTTTTTCTAATTTGGTCAGTCCATCAACAATTTGTGCTACTTTTGACCCAAAGAGCGCTTTTATTTCGTCATTTGTAATAGGAGTATCTTCTACCACGTCGTGTAGCAAAGCACATATAATAGAAGTTGCGCCCAGTCCGATTTCCTCTGCACAAATTCTCGCCACTTCAATAGGATGCAAAATGTACGGTTCGCCCGTTTTTCTTCGCTGCGGCTGATGCGCCTCTACTGCCATTTCATAGGCCTTGCGAATATTAACCTTGTCCTCTGCTGTTAAATCCACCTTTATGGAGCGCAATAAGTTGCGATAAGCACTTTGAATGAGTGCTTTTTCTTCTTTCGTCGCTTTTACCGCCTCGTCTGTTGCGTGTTGTATTCCTTCTGCTACCATATCATTGTTTTTTACCTAAAAATTGCTGTTAAAAGAGGTGTTTTGTGTTTTCATTTCATCTTTATCAACTCATTTTACAAATGTATAAAAAAAAAATGAAAAAACCAAGAAAAAAATAACTTATTTTAGTTGTAAATTTAAAAAAAGCTATATCTTTGCAAAAGTTTTCAAAAAGTAAGTATGAAAACTGCCATATTGTTCGTTTTTGTAAAAAAAATGACGGCATGGGTCAAAAATTGCGGGCGTGGCGAAATTGGTAGACGCAGCAGACTTAGGATCTGCCGCCGCGAGGTATGGGGGTTCAAGTCCCTCCGCCCGCACTTTCTTTTAGCGAGGAGCTAAAATACTAAAATGAATATTTTGAGCAAAACATTTTACAGCATCTTTCCTTTTCTTTTCAAAAATAAAAATTTATTTATTTAGTAAGACTGCAAAAGCTATGTTTTTGTAAGATGTTTTGTGCTGTTTATTCATTTAAAATAAAAATAACCATCTCATCATTTAATTTTACAGCAATAAAATGCCAAAAATAGAAAGACACGATATTGACGCATTAAATCTCTCTTTAACTGTTACGCTTGAAAAAGAAGAGTTCAAAAAGAAGTTTAATAGCGAATTTCATAAATTGCGCCAAAGAGTATCTATAAAAGGCTTCCGCCCAGGTAAAACACCTGAAATGGTAGTCAAAAGAATGTATGGCGAAACCCTATTTTCAGAAACTATTCAAAATCTTTTGAATGGTGTCATTTCTGACTTCATGGAAGAAACTAAAATTAAATTTTTAGGACAGCCTATTCCGTCAGAAGATACACCACCTAATACAAACGTTAATTTTAATAAAATTGACGATATGATTTTTAAGTTTGATATGGGTTTAGCACCTACTATCGAACCAAAAGGCGTAGATAGCGGCGATACTTACACTAAAATAGTTCCAGAAGTACCTACTGATTGGGTAGAAGATGCCTTTTTATCTGACCGCAAGCGAATGGGCGAGCGTTTACAGGTAGAAGACAAAATTCAGAGCAATGATGTTGTGAAAGTAGCGGCGAAAGAAGTTGGCGGTACGCACGAATCAAGTTTTTCTGTCTTGGTAGAAATGCTTACAGACGATGCAAAAGACGTTTTTGAGCAGCACAAAAAAGGAGATAGTTTTCAGATGAATGTTTATCATTTGGAAAAAGATTCTACGGAAGATAAAGTGCGTAAATACTTTTTGCTTTTAGAAGATGATACCACACAAGTAGGCGAAATGTTCCATTTGACTATCGAAGAAGTTACTCGTGTAACTGTCGCAGAGTTGAATGAGGAATATTTTACAAAATCTTATGGTCCAACTGTTACAAGCGAAGAACAAGCAAAAGAATACATCAAGAATGAATACATCAAACATTTTGAAAATGATTCATTTGGTTTGATGGTTCGTGAAATGCAAGATATTTTAATAGCAAAAAATACGGATATTGCGCTACCTGATGCGTTTTTGAAGCGTTGGTTACTAATAGCAAATCCTAATAATACGGTAGAACTAATCGAAAAAGAATATGAAGGCTTTGCAAAAAATCTTCGTTGGGATTTAGTACGTGACGCTATCACTCAAAAGTTCGATGTACAAATTACAGAAGGCGATGTTTTGAACGTATTTAAAGACAAAGCTCGTCAGATGTATGGCGGTGGTCAATACGGTGACGACATCGTAAATATGCTTGCGGAGCATATCATGAATGATGTAAAAGTAAAGGATAAAAAAGAATACAATGGAGCAATAGATACTGCTCGTTATATCAAATTCTTTGGAGCTGTTGCTGAAAATGTTACAATCGATACAAAAGTCGTAACACTTGATGAGTTTAATAAAACTCGCGAAGAAGCAATCCTAAAAGTAACAAAGGAAAGAGAAGCTGCACCTTCTACATTGGAAAGTAACCTTGACGAAGTAGAATACGAAGAAATTGTAGATTAATTAGAAATAGCAACAAAGACTTATCTTTTTAGTCAATACTCAAATAAATATAAAAGTGGATATAGCAAAAACTATATCCACTTTTTGTATAAATACACGTATGGCATTTTTTCAATAGAGCGTTTTAAACGATTTTTAATGTTAAATTAGACTTTTTTACAAAAATTTAGTTTTTACAAAACAATAATTAACTAAAAAACATTTAGTTGTGTTAATAAAGTAGTAATTTTGTGGCAGAAAAAAACTTAACGCTCATGTATTGCATATTGCTAAATCTCAAATTGTACATTCTTTTTTCTATTGCTTTCTTTTTTACCGCTTGTGAGACAAACGACGACGAACGCAATAAAATTATTGTCGGAAAATGGTTTATCGAATCAGCAGAAAGAGATGGGACTAAAATCCGTTCTTTGGAAGGGACTATCTTTGAATTTACACCTGATGGCAAAATGACAACTAATGTACCCAACTTAGGCGAAGGAAACTATCATTTTAGCAACAACCAATTGATACAAAAAGGGGCGAATACCCAAAACTATACCATAGAAGACTTAACAACAGAGAAGTTAGTTTTGAAAATGCAGATAAAAGACATGGATTTCAAAATGACTTTCGGACGAGATAGTAGTGTTAGAATAGAATAAAGTTATGGATTATCGAGGTGCAAAATCATTTATCTTGAATAAATTGGAGCAAGAGTTAAAACCAATTTATACTTATCATGGAAAACATCATACACTTGATGTGCTTTCTGTGACGGAAGAACTATGCGCTTTGGAAGACATTGGAAATTACGAAACGAAACTTTTAAAAACTGCTGCACTCTTTCACGATGCTGGTTTTATACATTCGCCGACAAACCACGAAACGACAAGTTGTGACATTGTAAAAGAAACTCTACCTTCTTTTGATTATTCTCCAACAGAAATCGAACGTATCTGTGCCATGATAATGGCTACTAAAATTCCTCAGAATCCACAAAATAACCTCGAACAAATCCTTGCTGATGCTGATTTAGACTATTTGGGAAGAGAAGATTTTTTCTTCATCGGAGATACTTTGTTTGAAGAATTATCTGCACTTGGTATTTTAAAAACTGAAAATGAATGGAATCGTTTGCAAGTAAAGTTCTTAGAAGCACATCGTTTTCATACGCCTACAAATACGCAACGTCGTGAGCCTGCCAAACGCCGTTATATAGATAAAATAAAAACGTTAATCAAAGATAGCGATTAATTAGCTTACATTTCTCTCAGGAACAGCTATGAAAAAATGTTTAATAGTTACAATCTATTG
>JANMGN010000132.1:0-2267 GCA_031374645.1 Chitinophagales bacterium
AGCACTTTAGTTTTTGCACAAGCACCAGTGCCAGTAAAATGGACTTTTGAAGCGAAGTGCCTTGCTACACCTGGCGAGTACGAACTCCTTTTTCACGCAGCTATTCCAGATCATCAAACCCTTTATTCTCAAAATATTGAAGGCGATGGACCTATTCCGACTACTTTTGAGTTTGCAAAAGCTGCGAATTATAGCACTATTGGTAAAGTTCAAGAAATCGGAAACGCTATTACGCTCAATGATCCACTTTTTGACAATGCAAAAGTGACAAAGTACAAACACGATGTTATTTTTAAGCAAAAAATAAAAGTTACAGATATTTCAAAACCAATCAGCGGCTACCTCAATTACATGACTTGTAATGACAACGCTTGTATGCCGCCAAAAGATGTAGATTTTTCGTTCAAATTACCTGTTTGTGGTGGCGCAAACATAACACCTGTACCAAATACAACAATTGCTTCTACACCAAACACAACGCTAAATGTAACGCCTCCGTTAAATTCGACGGTTAATCAGTCTTCAAACGGGCAACCAACAACCGTTACAGAAACACATATTGATCCGATTACAAATGTAACTGTAACTTGCACGACTGTCACTCCAGCTGGCGGCGTTATAAGTTCTAACGGAAATTCTACACAACAAGATACCTCAAAAATAGCAATTCCAACAGATGATGCTAATTTCAAAGGTACATTTGACAGCAAAAGAGCGATTGATGTGTTGAATCCGAGCAACGGAAGTTGTGGTTCGGCACAAGTTGCGAATGACGATGATTTATTACAATTGTTCTTTTTGGCATTTTTGGGCGGATTATTGGCTTTGCTAACGCCTTGTGTTTTCCCAATGATACCTTTAACAGTAAGTTTTTTTACAAAAGGAAGCGGCACTCGTGCAAAAGGTATTCGCAACGCTATTATTTATGGACTTTCAATTATCGTGATTTATGTTACGATTGGTATTGCGATTACAGCTGCTTTTGGACCAAATACGCTCAATGCAATGGCGACAAATCCTTGGGTAAATACGATTTTCTTTATCCTTTTTGTTGTTTTCGCCTTTTCTTTCTTCGGATTTTACGAAATTACCCTGCCGAGTTCTTGGAGTAATTCCTCAGATAAAGCATCAGATAAAGGTGGTTTGGTAGGCATATTTTTCATGGCATTTACCTTGGCATTGGTGTCTTTTTCATGTACGGGCCCAATTATCGGGTCGCTTTTGGTACAAACCGTTTCTAATGCACAAAATGCGCTTTTTGGCTTTATTCCCGTAAAACCGTTGGTCGGAATGTTTGGTTTTTCTTTGGCTTTGGCTTTGCCGTTTGCCTTGTTTGCGATGTTTCCGAGTTGGTTAAATTCATTGCCAAAATCAGGCGGCTGGATGGTTGCGGTAAAAGTAACTTTGGGCTTTTTAGAATTGGCTTTTGCTCTAAAATTCCTTTCTACGGCAGATTTAGTAGCACACTGGGGCTTTTTGCGTTGGGAACTTTTCCTTGGGTTATGGATGCTGATTTTTGCTTGTTTGGGCTTGTATCATTTCAGTAAATTGCACTTTCCGCACGACAATCCGAACCGCAAAATAGGTGTAGGCAACTGGATAGTTGGTTTAGCTTCGGTGGCTTTGGTGGTTTATTTGGCTTTTGGTTTTCAGTATAAACCATTGAGCCTATTGAGTGGACTTGCGCCTTCTTATACCTATAATTTTTTCGGGCCAAAAGGCTGCGTACATGGTATAGAATGTTTCCACGATTTTGATGAAGCGGTAGCTTACGCTAAAAAGGTAAATAAACCTGTTTTCGTAGATTTTACTGGCTATGGTTGTGTAAATTGTAGAAAAATGGAGGAAAATGTTTGGGTAAAACCAGAGATTTTGAAGTATTTAAAAGAAGATTATGTAGTCGTTTCACTTTATGTAGATGACGAAGCACGCCTTTTTCCAGACAACAAGCAATCTTATTTGATGGATAAAAATGATGGCGAAAAAATACGTACAGTAGGTGCAAAATGGAGTTCTTTTCAAAGAAATAATTTTCATGAAGCATCGCAGCCACAATATATTTTGATGGATAATGATGGACAACGTGTTTTGACGCATCCTAAAACTTATACACCGAACGTAGAAGAATACAAAGCGTTTTTGGAATGTGGCGTGAATACGTTTAAAAGTTTGAAAAAGTAAATACTTTTTGATAGAAAAAATTCTGGAGTATTCATATAAATGTAAAACATCGTCGAGGCAGTAACCTCGACGATGTTTTACATTCA
>JANMGN010000142.1:0-1946 GCA_031374645.1 Chitinophagales bacterium
AGAATGGTTACACCCTTCTCCGATTACCAATGCAATTATAGATGTTTCTTTAAAAAATAAAGATGATATAGTAAGTACACTCAATCAGATGGAAAAACTACGATGTAAAGCGATACAAATAAGATTTTATGATAATTTAGGTATAGATTTCATATCAAAATATATTCAAGTTACAAAAAATTATTCCGCAGAATCTATTGAAATTATCTTACCATATCACGAAGGTATTGATGAGGATTGCATTTCTAATATAATAGAATTAAACCATAGAGTTTCTTTGGTGTTATTTTATTCAGCTCGTAAAACTGAATTAAAGAAGAGGGAAACTTATGCTATTGCATATTCGCAAGAATGTTTAAGTAATCATACGCATTGTGGTAGTATATTCTCTAATATGTTTTCATTAAATATCCTAACTTTCACTGAATCCCAACACCACAACACCTGCCTCAATCGCAAAATCAGTATTGATGCAGAAGGAAATATCAAAAACTGCCCAAGTATGGCGCAGTCTTTTGGCAATATTCGTGATACTACGCTCGAGGAGGCACTGGCGCATCCTGATTTTAAAAAATACTGGAATGTCAAAAAAGATGATATTTTAGTATGTAAGGATTGTGAGTTTCGCCACATCTGTACAGATTGCCGTGCGTACATTGAAAATCCAGAAGATATGTATTCCAAACCACTTAAATGTGGCTACAATCCCTATACCGCAGAATGGTCAGAATGGAGTACAAATCCACTCAAACAAAAAGCGATAGACTACTACGGAATGAAAGACTTGATAAAAAAGGAAGAAAATCATGCCTAACTCCGACATCAACCTCAATGAGCGAGAACAACTGCAATATCTACTCGGCAATACACCTTCATGGATGCTGCACTATGGCATTAGTGCGATAGCTTTATTTATAATCGTATTGCTCACAATGGCGCATTTTATTGCTTATCCTGATGTATCCGAAGCAAAAATAATACTGACCACAAACAATCCACCACTGCGCCTGATAGCAAAAAGTGGTAGCAAAGTGAGTGATTTATTGGTACAAAACCAAGAAAAAGTAAACAAGGGAAAACTCTTGGCAGTGCTGGAAAATACTGCAAATTATCAAGATGTTTTGACCTTAGAAAAATCTTTAACCGACACAGAAGCAAGTCATTTTTCGGTACAAAATGGTTTGAACTTGGGCAGCTTACAAGGTATTTATTCCACTTTTACACAAAATAGCAAAGATTATACGTATTTTTCTACCCAAAGCGGCATTGGTACAAAAGTGGAAAATATCCGCAAGCAAATAAAGCATTTGCAAGCTATGAATGTGAATTTGCAACGCCAGAAAAGTATTTTTCAGAATGAAATCATCATTAACAGTAGCGAATTAGAGCGACAACGGAAACTCTACACGCAAGGTATTCTTTCACTAAGCGATTTAGAAAAAACAGCAGCCAATTACCTTGCTCAAAAGCGGCAAGCCGAAGTAAATGATGCCAGTTTTATAAGTAACGAGATGCAAATTAGACAGTTAGAAAGCCAAATCAGCGACCTGCGCCAAAATCACAGCGATAACAACAATAATAAAATACTGACCCTTTCCGAGGATTTCCAAAAACTAAAAACTGCCATTGACGAATGGAAAGCAACGTACCTTATCCTTGCGCCTATTGATGGGCAAGTATCTTTTTCAAAAATATGGAGTCCGCAACAAAATATTGCAGCAGGAGAAGAAGTATGCGCCGTAGTGCCAACAAAAGAAACCGAAAACAACATTATAGGAAAAGCGACTTTGCCTATTGCAAATTCCAGTAAAGTCAAAATCGGCATGAAAACCCTTGTCCGCTTAGATGCTATACCTTACCAACAATTTGGAACAATCGAAGGTATCGTTTCTAATATTTCTCTCCTGCCAGAAAAAGAAGACTACCTTCTCGAAATCACATTTTCA
>JANMGN010000158.1:0-12471 GCA_031374645.1 Chitinophagales bacterium
CAAAAGTAATCGATACCATAAAAGCATTTTATAGCAAGTAAGCATAAAACATGACGAAAAATTTTAATTTATACGAATTTATAGGAGAAATAACAGGACGTAAAAAGAGTTATTTTCTAAAAGATATTCAAAAAAACAAGAAAAAACTATCAGAACGAATTGATGGAAAATCAGTTTTAGTAATCGGTGGCGCAGGAACTATTGGAGCATCATTTGTAAAGGCAATTTTACACTTCAAACCTGCCAAAGTCTATGTCGTGGACATCAATGAAAACGGCTTGACAGAACTTGTACGTGATGTTCGTAGCTCAATAGATTTAAATATTCCAAAAGATTTTATTACTTATCCGATTAATTTTGGAGACAAAGTTTTTCGTAAAATATTTACGAGTGAAGGCCCTTTTGATATTGTAGCAAATTTTGCTGCACACAAGCACGTTCGCAGCGAAAAAGACCATTTTTCAATCGAAGCAATGATTGAAAATAACGTTTTAAAAGCAAAATACCTGTTAGATTTGCTGGTAGAATTTCCACCACAACATTTTTTTTGCGTTTCGACTGACAAAGCAGCCAATCCTGTAAACGTAATGGGTGCGAGCAAAAAACTCATGGAAGATGTCATTATGGCGTACTCCGATAAGCTAAAGATAAGCACAGCACGCTTTGCAAATGTTGCTTTTTCAAACGGAAGTTTGCCTTTTGGTTTCATCGAACGCTTAATGAAAAAACAACCCTTATCATCACCTTCTGATATAAAACGATTTTTTGTATCGCCCGAAGAAAGCGGCCAATTGTGTATGTTAGCTTGTATTTTAGGAGAAAGTGGCGATATTTTTTTTCCAAAACTAGACCCCGAAAAAGATCTAAAACCTTTCACACTCATAGCTGATGGGCTTTTGAAAAAATTGGGTTACGAGCCAGATTATTGTAATTCCGAACAGGAAGCAAGAGATAAAGCACAACTGCTAAAGAAAAATTCTAAAAAATATCCTGTTTACTATTTCTCCTCTAATACATCGGGTGAAAAACCTTATGAAGAATTTTTTACAGACCAAGAGACACTTAATCTAAAAAAATATGTGGCTTTGGGTGTAGTAAAAAATACGCCAAAGAAAAAAATGAAAGAAATAGATATTATATTTGCACGTTTTGAAGCGTTATTCAATGATGAAAATTTGGATAAACAAAAAGTGGTTCAGTTGCTTGGCGAATTTGTAGGCAATTTTGAACACATCGAAACAGGTAAAAGTTTAGACCAAAAAATGTAACCCATGTATTTATTTATAAAAAGAATAGGAGATATTTTTGCCGCCTCCGCAGCATTAATCTTATTATCTCCAATTTTAATTCCTATCGTACTCACTCTAAAATTTTCGGGTGAAGGAGAAATTTTATACCTACAAAATCGAGTAGGATTTAAAAATAAAATTTTCAAAATTTGGAAATTTGCGACTATGCTCAAAAATAGCCCAAGTATCGGCACAGGCGCAATGACTTTACGCAATGACCCTCGAGTGCTCCCTATAGGAAAATTTTTGAGGATTACAAAAATAAATGAGTTACCTCAGATTATGAATGTTTTGAGAGGAGAAATGAGTATTGTTGGTCCTCGACCTTTGATGCCTGTGAGCTTTGAGCAATACTCAAAAGAAGTTCAAGCCATTGTGTACAACTCAAAACCAGGTATTACGGGCATAGGTTCTATTGTTTTTAGAGATGAAGAAAAACTAATTTCTGAAACCGATTTAGACCCACAAGAATACTATACCCGCTATATTTTTCCATACAAAGGAGCTTTGGAAATATGGTATCAACAAAATCAATCTTTTTGGATGGATTTCAAATTGATATTCCTTACTGCTTGGAATATTATCTTTTCGGACTCAGAATTATATAAGAAATCGTTTAAAGATTTACCACAAAGACCTTTTTAAAAATTAATAAATGCAAAAAGTAGCTTTAATTACAGGTATAACTGGTCAAGATGGTGCATATTTGAGTGAATTGCTTCTGAAAAAAGGATATATTGTGCATGGCATTAAACGGAGAAGTTCTTCGTTTAATACCGAACGTATTGATCACATCTATCAAGATCCGCACATTGACAATCGTAATTTTATCCTTCATTATGGCGATTTAACAGATTCTACCAATATTATTCGCATCATTCAAGAAGTTCAGCCTGACGAAATCTATAATCTTGGAGCGATGAGCCACGTTCGAGTAAGTTTTGAAATACCTGAGTATTGTGCAGATACCGATGGCATTGGAACATTGCGTCTTCTCGAAGCCATTCGTATTTTAAATTTGACTAAAAAAACGAAAATTTATCAGGCTTCTACTTCCGAACTTTACGGAAAAGTACAAGAAATTCCGCAAAAAGAAACTACTCCTTTTTATCCTCGTTCGCCTTATGCAGTAGCGAAAATGTATGCCTACTGGATAACTGTGAACTACCGTGAAGCCTACGGAATGTTTGCTTGCAACGGAATTTTATTCAACCACGAAAGTCCTTTGCGTGGCGAAACTTTTGTTACTCGCAAAATCACACGTGGCGTTGCAAAAATCGCTTTGGGTCTTCAAGATAAACTCTTTATGGGCAACCTAAATTCTAAAAGAGATTGGGGACACGCAAAAGATTACGTAGAAGGTATGTGGCGTATTTTACAACAAGATACTCCCGAAGATTTTGTTTTAGCAACAGGCGTTACGACCGAAATCCGTGAGTTTATCCGCATGGCGTTCGCAGAATTGGGTATGTCGATTGAGTTTAAGGGCGAAGGTGTAGATGAAATTGGCTATATCTCAGCTTGTAACCATCCTGATTATCAAGTAGAAATAGGCAAAGAAGTAGTCGCTATTGACCCTCGCTATTTCAGACCAACAGAAGTAGATTTACTGATTGGCGACCCTACAAAAGCAAATACAAAATTAGGTTGGATTCCAAAATACGATGTAAAAATGCTTTGTGCTGAAATGGTCGCCGCTGATATTTTGCTTTTCAAAAAAGAAAAATATTTACAAAATGGCGGTTTTGGAACTAAAAATGAATTTGAGTAAAAAATATTTACCTATAAAAGTGGAAAAAGACAGTAAAATATATGTCGCTGGTCATCGTGGAATGGTTGGCTCGGCAATAAAAAGAGGGTTAGAAAAAAAGGGTTTTACAAATATTATTTTTAGAACTTCAAGCGAGTTAGACTTAAAAAATCAAGCAGCTGTCGAAGCATTTTTTCAAGAAGAAAAACCTGAATACGTTTTTGTAGCAGCAGCAAAAGTCGGTGGAATTGTAGCGAATAACACGTACCGTGCAGATTTTTTATACGAAAATCTGATGATTCAAAACAATGTCATTCATAACGCTTACAAAAATGAGGTAAAAAAATTACTCTTTTTGGGTTCATCTTGTATTTATCCCAAATTAGCAACTCAGCCTTTGACAGAAAGTGCACTTTTGACGGGTCTTTTAGAAGAAACAAACGAGCCTTATGCAATTGCAAAAATTGCAGGTATCAAAATGTGTGATGCTTACAGAGCGCAATACGGTTGCAATTTTATTTCTGCAATGCCTACCAATTTGTACGGCCCAAATGACAATTATAACCTGCAAAATTCACACGTTTTACCCGCATTATTGCGAAAATTTGTAGAAGCGAAACGAAATAAGGTCAAAGAAGTAGTACTTTGGGGTACAGGTTCGCCGCTTCGTGAATTTATGCACGCTGACGATTTGGCTGACGCTTGTCTTTTTTTGATGGATACTTTCAACGAAAGTGGCTTTGTAAATATCGGAGTAGGAGAGGACATCAGCATCAAAGATTTGGCACATTTAGTGAAAAAAGTAGTTGGTTTTGAAGGCGAAATCGTACACGACCTTTCTAAACCAGATGGAACACCTCGCAAACTAATGGACGTTTCAAAATTGCACGAAAGGGGCTGGAAACATCAAATTTCGCTCGAAAGCGGTGTGCAAAGTGTTTTTGAAGAAATAAAAACCACGATTTGGTAGTGATTTTAGATAAAATAATAAAATTAAAAGGCATTTTTTCTTAAAAAAAATGCCTTTTTTTGTTTTTATACGTATATTTGTAGTATTATTTTTTAATACAAAATTTCTAAAATGGAACAAAACGAACAAATACTCGACAGTCAAGAATTAAGTCCTAAAACAGAAAACGAAATACAAGATAATCCTGAGCCAAAATTTCCTTGGTCAAGTTTGGTGCTATTTATTTTAGGAATAGCTCGCCTTGCACAAGGAAATGTAATTTGGGGAAGTATTTTGCTGCTTTTGGGCTGTGGTAGCGTTGCTTATTATCTTTACGAAAAAAATAAATCTTAGTGGCAATTGATATTTGACTTTTGAGTATTTGAGCGAAGCGAACACCACGTATTCATTTTCAAATCATCAAATTTACAAATTCTCAAATCACTATTTAACATAAGGATAATTATTAGGAAAATTTATTTTACAAAATAAAACTACGTGCGGTACTAATACTTTTAAAAAAATGCCCAAAATAACAATCATAACCATCTGTTACAACGCAGAAAAATTTATAGAAAAAACTTTACAATGCGTTGTAAATCAGTCTTTTACGGATTACGAATACTTAATTCAAGACGGAAAATCAAAAGATAACACTTTGGCGATTGTAGAAAAATACAAAAATGACAAGTTCTGTATTTTTAGCGAAAGCGACCGAGGAATTTATGATGCACTCAACAAAGCCGTTGCTCATGCAAAAGGCGATTATGTATGTTTCTTACACGCTGGCGATGTTTTTTTTGATAAAAATACGCTGAAAGATGTTTTTCAAGTCGCTGATAATCAAGATTTTATATATGGCGATACGATTATGATAAACGAACAAACAGGTGTTACAAGACCTTGGTACAAACAAAAACCTTCGGAAAAAGATTTCTCTTACCGTAGTTTTCAAAATGGTATGGTTGTTTGTCATCAGTCAATGATTGTAAAACGTACCTTATCCGCTGAATACGTGGTCGGAAAATGGAAAATTGCAAATGATTTGGATTGGACTATTCGCACACTTAAAAACTGCAAAACTGCAAAAGATGTCGGACTACCTATTGCTTATTTTCTCGAAGGTGGCGTGAGTGACAAACGTCGTAAAGATGCACTCAAAGAGCGTTTTGAAATTATGAAAACACATTTCGGTTTGCTCCCTACCCTATTTCAGCACGGAAAGATTTTTTTTCAAGCAATTTTTAGAGGGTCTATTTCGTAAGTAAAAAAAAGCTAAATTATTGATTGTCAATAATTTAGCTTTTTTATTTTAGAATTATTATTTTTTTAACTCTGCCAAAAGTTCTGTACTCATCTTGATATACGCATCATCTTTGTCTTCCGTAGCCAATTTGTTACACTCCATTGCAGCTGCTAATGCGGTTGCTTTATCGTTCGTTTTTTTAGCAATTTTTGCCTTTAACAAATACATCCAATAACCTTTTGTATTCATCGCAATTGCTTTATTTACCCATTCCATCGCAAGCGTTTGGTCTTTGTTATTGTCGTAATAGTAGGTTGCTGCCGAATAAAACGGACGACTATCGTTGATGATATATTTTTCAATATTTTTCATAACCGTAGCATCTATGTCAGTCGTGATAGCGAGCGAAACTTTTGTATTTTCCCAAACCATTTCGAGCGAAGTCGCAGTTGGCGTAAAACCATTGAAATTTACCGTGAAAGATTCCACTTTTTCAGTCACTTTACTTGATTTTACCTTCACACGAGCTACTTCATCTTCAGTTTTGTACTTGGAAAGATTACCTCCGATAGTCAAATCTTTGTAGAGCATAATTTCCCAAACATCTTTTCCAGGTATTGAATAAATCGCATAAGTTCCAGCTTTAACGTCCTTTCCTTCCACTTTTACATCGCTTCCGAAAGTAATTTTGGTACTCGAATTTGCACCCGTACGCCACATTTTATCAAAAGGCACTACATTTCCGAACACTACCCTACCGTTTGCACTCGGGCGTGAATATTCCAAACTAAGGTCTGATGTTCCAAAACCTTGCTTCAAAGTTTGGGTCGGACTTGCCGCAGGAACGTTCAACGATTGCGCAAAACTCACAACGCTAAACCCAAAAGCGACTACAAATAATGTAATTTTATTGTACTTCATTTCTTTAAATTTAAAAAGTTAGGTAATTTTAATCGTACAAAAGTAAGTGCTTTTAACTGAAAAATATCAGAAAAGTCTTACTTTTGTATAAGAAATAAAAAATTAATTTTTTTGAAAAAATTATTCAAAAGAAAATTACAACGGAGTAAAATAATACATGAAAAAAATAATATTTTTTATCTTTTTAGTCGCTATTGTTTTGGGTTTTCAAAACGATGAAATAACCGAAGCGCAATTGGGCGAAAAATTATTTTTTGACCCTATTTTGTCTGCGGATAATCTGACAAGTTGCGCCAATTGTCATCGTCCTGAGTTTGCTTTTGCAGATACAAGTGCATTTAGTATTGGATTTCAAGGCGAAAAAACGGAGCGAAATACGCCTTCTGTGATGAATATGCTTAGTCGTCCCTATTTTTTTTACGATGGTCGTGCGGCTACATTGGAAGAGCAAATTTTTCACCCAATTCGCAATCCAAAAGAAATGAATTTATCTATTGTAGATGCGACTAAACGGCTGAATAACAACAATTTATATAAAAAATATTTTAAAAAAATATACCGTCATAAGCCTGATTCTTTACATTTAGGAAAAGCAATTGCTGCGTATATTCGGACGCTCGAAAGCACAGGTACTGCACCGAATGACCTTTATCAGAAAAAAGATTTCAAAGCAATGTCCGCTTCGCAAATTCGTGGACGCAAACTTTTTTTAGTAAAGGCAAAATGTTTTGATTGTCATTATACGCCTGATTTTACAGGCGATGAGTTCCGAAATATTGGTATTTTTGATGGCAAAAAATATACAGATACAGGTCGTTTTGCTATCACAAAAGACAGTGCAGATTTGGGGAAATTCAAAACGCCAGGTCTGAGAAACGTAGCACTAACTGCCCCTTATATGCACAACGGAATGTTCAAAACGCTCGAAGAAGTGATTGAATATTACGATAATCCTTATAAATTTATTGCAAAACCTATCAATATCGATACTTTATTGCAAAAATCTTTGGGATTGAGCAAAGAAGAAAAATCAGATTTAGTCGATTATTTGAAAGCCCTAACAGATGGAAAATAAACGCTTGGAATCTGTTTTGCTTTGGTTAAAAGCCTCTTTTGACGCTACAAATCAGCGAGGTTCTGCGGCTTTTTACAGTCGGTTGCGCTTCCCTTTTTCGGGTTGGTCAGCCGCATATCCCGAAACTACGGGGTATATTATAGAAACTTTGTTGGATTACCATACGCTTACAGGCGAACAATGGCTTTGGGATTATTCCAAAAATGCTGCGGATTGGTTGTGTACTTTGCAGAAAAAAAATGGTGCTTTACCTGGCGGATTGGGCGAAAATGGAGCAGAAAGTGTTTTTAATACAGGTATGATGCTATTTGGCTTGGTACGTATTTTTGAAGAAACACAGGATGAAAAGTATAAAATTGTAGTAGAAAAAGCGGTCGATTGGTTGTTGTCGATTTTAGAAAAAGATGGAAGTTGGCAAAAAGGTGCTTATATCAATGACTATGTTCCGAGTTATTACACCAGAGTAATTTGGGCAATTTTGAAGGCAAATAGTGTATTAAAAAACGACAAAATACCTGTTTTGATGCAACAGGCTTTAGATTTTTATAAACAAAAAGTAAATGAAAATGGGACAGTAAAAGACTGGGCTTTTGAAAAAAATAAACCCGCCTTTACACATACGATTGCCTATACACAAAGAGGCTTTTTAGAAGCTGGCATTTTACTAAATGATGAAAAAAGTATTGCTATTGCAAAACATATTGCCTTGATAATCAATGATTTATTTGAAAAAAATAAAAAAATAGCTGGTACTTACAATGAAAACTGGCAAGCCGATTACAGCTTTGTTTGTAATACTGGAAATGCACAACTCTCTTTAAATGCAGCACGTTTTTACGAACATACTGGCGATTTTTTTTACCTCGATTTGGCAAAAAAAATATTTAAAACAGTAAGAAATTCACCTTCTCGAATACCTATAAAAGGCATTTACGGAAGTATTAGTGGTTCTTCGCCCTATTGGGGAAAATACATCAGATTTGCTGCGCCCAATTGGGCTGCAAAATTTTGGTTAGATGCACAGTTTTTGATAATTAAAAATGAATAATGAATAATTAAAAATTGAACAACTAAGTGTATTTTATAGGAACACTAATTACTTGAATTAACAAATTACTCGAACTATTATTAAAATTTACTCGAAGTTTATTAAAACGAAGTTTTAGTTTTCCTCACAGTTATGTTATCGCCTTCATTTTTAATTATTCATTTTTAATTAGAATCATTCATTATTTCAAGTATTTATCCAACCAACTAAAAAATTCTCTTTGCCAAACTACGCTCGTTTGCGGATTTTGAATCCAGTGACCTTCGTCGGGTAACCAAAGAAATTTGCTTGGAATATTGCGCAATTGTGCTGCTTGAAACGCTTGCGCACCTTCACTTATTGGAACACGAAAATCTTTTTCGCCATGCGTTATCAAAATTGGAGTATCCCATTTTGCTACGCTCAAATGCGGACTATCGCCATAAGATTTTGGCTGAGGACTATCCCAATATGCGCCACCTTTTTCGTGATTTTCAAAAAACAACTCCTCCGTAGTGCCGTACATACTTTCAAAATTAAAAATTCCAGCGTGTGCAATAAACGTTTTGAAGCGTTTTTCGTGGTGTCCTGCTAACCAAAATACTGAAAAACCGCCAAAACTTGCCCCAATTGCGCCTAATTTATCTTTATTGACGTAAGGCAATGTCGAAGCGTCGTCTATCGCACTAAAATAATCTTTCATGCACTGCCCGCCCCAATCTTGGCTGATTTGAGCATTCCATTCTTGCCCAAAACCTGGCATTCCTCGACGACAAGGAGCGACCACGATATAACCCATGCTCGCCATCAATTGTGGATTCCAACGGTAACTCCAAAACTGGCTCAAATGAGATTGCGGTCCGCCTTGACAATACAATAAGGTTGGATATTTTTTTGTTGGGTCAAAATCTGGTGGCAAAACGTGCCAAACCAACATCTCTTTTCCGTCCGTCGTTTTGACCATTTTTTTCTGAACAGTCGCTTTTTTTATCACGCTCCAAACTTCTTGATTGGTCGTTGTGATTTGTCTGGTAACGCCATTTGCAGTTTCTACTGCAAACAGTTCGGCAGGTTCTGTCATACTTACACGCAAACCTACGAGATTTTTACCAGCCACTTTAAAGGCATTGTAATCATGCGACCCTGACGTAATTTGACGTATTTTTTTCGTCAAAGGGTTCATCGAAAAAATATGTTGTGTACCGTCTGCGCCAGAAATGAAATAAATTTCCTTTCCGTCTGCGCTCCAAGCCATAGCTTCCGCATCACGATCATGCTTTTCTGTCAAATAAGTAGAAACGCCCAACTCAATATCGTACAGCATCATACGGTTTCTATCTGCCTCATAACCAGGCGTTTGCATCGAATTATAAACAATATAACGACCATTTGGCGCAAAAACAGGGTTCATATCGTAGCCTTTATTGCTTTCTGTTATGTTTTTTGTAAAACCATTTTCTAAGTTATACAAATAAATATCTGAGTTTGTACTGACTGCAGCAGCCGTTCCATTCAGTTTTTTGCTTGTATAAGCGATATATTTTCCGTTTTTGCTCCATGCGATTTGTTCCATGCCGCCCATCGGTTGCAAAGGAGAATCGAAAGGCTCATTCATAATATTTTTTCCTTCTCCTACTCTGCCGTTTTCGTAAGTTGCGACAAAAACGTTCGAGCGTTTGTAATCCTCCCAACTTTTCCAATGACGATACATCAAACCATCAATCAATTTGATTTTTGCGTTCGGCATATCAGAATAAACGTCTTTTGTGTCTTTCAAATATTTTACATCAGCGATGTATAATATTTTTTTTCCGTCAGGCGAATAATCAAAACCATTCATTTCAATTTCTGAAATTTTTGAAGCGTTTGTACCGTCCAAATTCATTTCAAACAAAAACCCATCACGCAAAAAAGCAATTTTCTGACCATCAGGACGGAGCTGTAAATTGTCTTCGCCTTCTTCGGTATTTGTTAATTGTTTGAGGTCATTCCCGTCTGTTCCGATACTAAAAATATCACTTTGTCCTTTATTTTTAGCCAAATCATAGCGAGTAATCGTATAATAAGCTGTTTTACCATCGGGAGAAACAGCCTCGAGATTTACACGACCCAATTTCCAAAGCGTTTCGGGCTTCATCAATGGATTTTGTGCCAAAATAATATTTTGTACAAAAAATAAAATCAAAATATTGAAAAAATACTTCATAAGATAACATTTACTTTTTTAGAAAAAATTAGAACTAATTTTGTTTGCAAATGTAGTATTTTTTGAGAAAAAATATAGTTTTTTGAAATAAAAAAACCGCTACAACGGAAGTTTGTAGCGGTTTTTCCAAAAATAATTGGTATTAAAAATATCTTCCTTTGAGATGTTTTTTTTGAGTATGATGAACTTTTTTCTTGCTGTCTTGAAAAATCCTAATAAAACCTATACTTCCTTGTATAAAATTACCTCGTCGAGTAACATAATTGGTGTAAGTTTCATTGGTTTTAAAAATTTTTGTAATAAATCTGTCTTCAGAGAGTTTTTGTAATCCAAAATTAAATATAAGGTCAAGCGAAATGCCGTATTTCTTTTTCGCCCCTATCAATCGCACAATGTTAAAATCTAATTGTAAGTTCCGAGATACTTTTGTAAAAGGATTACCATCAGGAAAATAATAGCCAAAATCTGGTCTAACATAAGGTCCAAAAGTATCGTCATTTGCAAAGGCTGTAGGGTCATAACGCCTTACGACTTGAAAATAGCCTAATTTTGCAAATACATCAATTTGTTTGTAAGAATAGATGGTATAACCAATTCTAATAGGAAAAGCATGGAAAGGAACACCATAGTCGCCTCTAAAAATCTTACTGTCCTTACACTCGAAACATTGTACTGCTACTGTATTATCATAAGTTTCTAGCCCAACTTCCATATTCTCCCATGCAATGTCAAAGGTAAATTTATTGTAAATATAACCAATATTTATACCTATTAACGGAGAATTATAAGGAACTACCCTAAAATAAGGCGAAGGATTATTACCTTTGTCTATTTGTTTAGCAAAACTAAATACACCTCCATATTTAGGAGTTATGTGTATTTGGGCAAATGTAATTAAAGGTATAATTATAAGGTATAAAAAGATAATACTATTTTTCATAGATAAAAATTTAGGCTAAATTATGTTAAATTAAAAGTTAAAAGTTTTAGTCGCCTTCAATAATACCTAAATTTTGGTCTAACATGGTATTGGGCATGATACTACTTTCAAAATAAAGGTGTGTATCTACTTTGTAAGTAGCAAGGCATCTTCCGCCTTTGTAGTAGTTTGCTTGAAAATTACTCGCAGTTGCAAGGTATTTATTATTATAAAATTTTCCATTAAGAACAAAAACAATACTATGACCTGATGCCCAGACTGAACTACCTTTTACATGAGTTTCCCAAGTGTCTTGATAATCATGCTTTACAGCAACATCTTTGTTGCTTGAACTACTCCAAACAGGTGCTGATACCGTACCTGTATTTTTGAAAGTAGTTTCTCTATGGTAAAAATTCACATAAAGCGTTCTTACAAGTCCCCAACCATTATACTTGTAATAAGCCTTAATCGACTCATCTATTTTTTTGCTCTTTTCTGTATTGATGACGCTTGCCATTACTTTCCAATCTTCAATACTACCTAAGGCAGTTTTTGATTTAGAGCAGTTTGTGTTTGTACTTTCAACACCATCACCACCATTTAGTAGATAGAAGATGTCATCGTCAAAAGAAAACATTGCAATATCTGAATCTGATGTTTCAGAACGGAGTAAGGCTAACTTACTTATGTTGGATTGGTTCAAGGCATAAACTCTTTTTGTGGCAGAGTTTAGTTTAAAAAACCAAGAACCCACAGCAATCATATTGTCTGCATTGAGTAAAGTAGAGAAGTGTACGTCTTCGACAGGAAGAAGACTTTCACTGTTGCTTGTAACATTGTAGAATGTTCTACGAGCAGATACAAAGCTCAGATTAGTTTCCCAATCATCTAAATTAGTTTGACTTTTTGAAAGGTAATTTAAGTACGAAACAAAATGCGCTTCGTCATTAAATTTTAAAATACCATCATCTTTGATTGGAGCATTTGGTATTTCTCTAATTGTTGCGCTGGATGAAGCCGATTCTGTTTCCTTTATGCTTACATTTTCTTTAGAGCATGAAAAGAAAAGAAAAGAAAAGAAAAGAA
>JANMGN010000163.1:0-9859 GCA_031374645.1 Chitinophagales bacterium
CAAAAAGCGAAAAAATCGTTGCTTTACCTTACGGTGAAAAAGTTATTGTTCAATCGAATATTGGTGTAATCATAGCACACGAAGTAGAAGAATTTAAAGATTTCAAAGTAAAAGGCGTTTGGTTATTGGTAAAATACGGCGATAAAGAAGGTTTTGTGTTTGATGGGTATTTGTCGAGGTTGGTTGCGCCTGAAAAAGTAAGTACAAATGGAGAAGACCAATTTGTCCATTATTTTGATACCAAGATTGGAAAAGTAGGAGTACGGTATGATAGAAAAACTTACGGCAATGGAGAGGAAGGTATAATTGTTCCTCAAAATCAAAAAATAGAAAGTGGTCAAGAGTGCGGTTTTTCTCAAAAATACAAATTGGATATTAGTTTGAACATCACATCATGCAATGAAATTGGACCAAGTTATAAAATTAAAATTCCGAATGGAAGTCTTTTTGAAGCATATATTTTGATAAAAAAACTGGAAGAATTACCTAAAAAAGACCAAATTTTTAGATTTGACCCTAAAAAGAAACACATAGAAACAAGGACGATTTTTAAATATGATGACGGTTCATCAGAAGAAGGTGGCGGTTGTGATTATGATTTTAAAGTTACCAATGGTGTTTTGATTATTGAAGGTGGTTGTGGTTGTTGAAAAGCATAGTCGCATAGCGACGACCGACCCGTAGCATTGGTTTTTGACCCAATATTGAAAAAATTAAAAAAAAATGGCAAACACTTATTCACAAATCCATATTCAAACCGTTTTTGCGGTTAAATATCGTCAAGCGATGATAAACATGGCTTGGAAAGATGAATTGTGCAATGTTATTGGCAATTTGATAAATGAAGCGAGTTGTCAAAGTCTGATTGTCAATGGTGTAGAAGACCACGTACATTGTTTTTTTACGATGCCGCCTTCGGTTTCGATTTCTGATGTGATGAAATCTGCGAAATCCAAATCATCAAAATGGCTCAACGAAACTGGTTATTTGGAACATCGTTTTGAATGGCAACGAGGTTTTGGTGCATTTTCTTACACCAAATCGCATAAGGAAAATGTTATAAAATATGTCAAAAATCAAGAGGAACATCATAAACAAATCAAATTCATTGATGAATACACGCAACTATTGAAACAAAACGAGGTTGATTATGATGAGGCATATATTTTTGTCGAACCGCTTTGATACCATCGAAAACGTTAATCGAATACGTTAGGTTAAAACCTAACGCTACGTGTCGGTCATTGCTACGCAATTTGTAAGTCGCATAGCGACGTGCGACACGTAGCCAATGGTTTTATTCGTTGGTGTTAGATCAAAATGAAATGCAACATATCGAAAACATTAGATTAAAACCTAATGCTACGTGTCGGTCATTCCTACGCAATTTGCAAGTCGCATAGCGACGACCGACATGTTGGTGTTAGATATAGATTTTTAAATAAAAATAGTTTATAAAATATTGATTTTCAATAAAATGGAAGATAGTAAAGGTTTGAAACAGTACTGCATAAAATACCAACTTGGGTATCAATAGCTTTGTTGGTATTCACATTATCTTTTTTTTGTTATTTAATTTGGACTAACAATAATTTATCAAATAGAATTTTAGCATTAGAAGATCAACAAATTCACAATAAGCCTTTTCAAATTACAAAATTTGAAAAAGATAGCCTTGTATTAGAATTAAATAAATACCAACAAAAAGAAGGTTATTTTACTGAAATTTTGAGCTCTCAAAGAGATAATTATAACCATACGACTACATGGGCAATTACTATGCTAACAATTATTCTAGGATTAGTGGGTTTAATTGGAGTTGGTTGGTTTTGGTCAAGATATGAAGAAATGAAGCAACGACTTATTGATTTAGAACTTAGAATTGCAACAGATTTAACTAAAAGTAAAGAAAAAATAAGTCTTGAAATTAAAAATCTAAATAAAAGATTTTCAATTTTAGAAGTTAAAAGTTATCAAGCACTTGGCAACACTTGCAGTATTGCAGCCGAAATTTATGAAAAAGAAAAGGATTATCTCTCTGCATATTGCTTTTTTATTTCTGCTGCATATGTAAATAATAAATTTAAAAAAAATGCAACAGTTGTCCCAACAAATCTCAAATCAGCAAAGTTTTGTTTGGATAAATTAAATAACGATGATAGTCTTGACGTAGCAGATGATGATATTAAAAAACAATTAGGAGATTTGGCAAAATCAGAAAATGAAGAAATTGGAATATTAGCCAAGACTATTATTCAGAAACACAATGAAATATTTAAACTTGTAAAGAATATAATGTAATAACATACTTATGTACAACGAATACAAACAACTCAACCATAATGGATAGAAATAATATACTACAAATATTAACGCAAGAAAAGCCTTTTTATAAAACTCAATTTCATGTGGAAAAATTAGGGCTATTTGGTTCGTTTGCCAAAGATGAGCAAACCGAAGACAGCGATGTTGATGTTTTGTTTGAACTTGATGATACACCAATTAGTGACTTGTATGACAATAAAGAAGCATTTAGAACTTATCTTGAAAATAAATTTCAACGAAAAGTAGATATGTGTCGTATCAAATTCATCAAACCATTTTTAAAAGAATACATTTTAAAAGATGCCATATTTATCTGAAAAAGATACAGTGATATTGTTAAATCTATATCACTCTGCCTTAAAAATCCAACGTTACAGTCAAGACCATTTCCACTGGCAAAGTTTTAGTGAAGATGAAGAAAGTTATGATGCAGCAATGATGAATTTTGTTGTCATAGGGGAATGTGCAGAGAAACTCTCTCACTCATTCAAAGATGCGTTACAAAACATTAATTGGCGTAAAATGTACAATTATCGAAATATAATTGCACATGATTATTTCGGGATTGACACCGAAATAGCTTGGGAAATTATCATAAAAGACATTCCTAATCTAATTATAGAAGTTGAAATTGCTTTTGATGAAAATAACGTAAAACACTAACAATCAATAAAATACAGATAAATACGCAACATAAAAATTTATGTACAACGAATACAAACAACTCAACCTTCCTGACATAGACCGAGAAATACTCGAATTTTGGGAGAAGAATGACATTTTCAAGAAATCGGTCGAGCAGCGAGATGCCGACAATAGTTTCGTATTTTATGAAGGTCCGCCGTCGGCAAATGGTATGCCTGGCATACACCACGTAATGGCGAGAGCGATGAAAGACATTTTTTGTCGCTACCAAACCTTGAAAGGCAAACGAGTAGAGCGCAAAGGCGGTTGGGATACGCACGGACTTCCGATTGAACTACAAGTCGAGAAAGAGCTCGGCATCAAAAAAGAAGACATTGGCATAAAAGTCAGCGTTGATGATTACAACAAGGCTTGTAAAGCGACCGTCATGCGCTTCAAAGACCGTTGGGACGACATGACCCGACGCATGGGGCATTGGCTCGACCTCGATAATCCATACATCACTTTCGAGAACGATTATATGGAAAGTTGTTGGCATTTATTGAAAAAAATGTACGACAAAGACCTCCTGTACAAAGGCTACACGATACAACCTTATTCTCCTGCCGCAGGTACGGGACTGAGTTCGCACGAGCTGAATATGCCTGGCGCATACAAAGAAGTGACCGATACGAGTGCGGTGGCGATGTTTAAAGTCATTAGAGAAAGTGAGAAAGTAGGAAAAGTAGAAAGTCTGTTTGAGAACGAAGACGAAGATGTTCGCATTTTGGCTTGGACGACAACGCCTTGGACCTTGCCTTCCAACACCGCTTTGACCGTTGGACCAAAAATTACTTACGTAAAAATCAAGTGCAAATCGCCTTATTTGGAAGACAAACAAGTGTCGGTTATTTTGGCGGAAGCCTTGGTTTCAAAATGGTTTGGTGGAAAAAATCAACCACAAATCATTGAAAGTCAAGTGATTGGAACAGGCGAGCAATTGGCTGGTATTCGCTACGAGCAATTGTTACCTTACGGAAATGAAATAGAACAAATCATAGGTTCGGAAGGACGTGATAGTTTCAAGGTCATTTGTGGCGATTTCGTGACGACCGAAGACGGTACGGGCATCGTGCATACTGCGCCTTCGTTTGGTGCAGACGACATGAAAGCAGGTCGTGCAAATGGCATTGGCGCATTGACATTGGTGGACAAACGTGGTCGTTTTTTAGATACAGTTGGCGAGTTTTCAGGCGAATATGTCAAAGGCGATTACCTCAGCGATGCGGAGCGTGAAGCTGAAATCGAGCGTATGAAAAACGCTACGGGCGACGACGAATATACAACTCTAATCAGAAATATTGTAACACGTTCTAATACATATCTTGATGTAAATGAGCGTATTATCTTAAAATTACAATTAGATAATAAATTATTTAAAAAGGAAAAATACGTTCACAATTATCCACATTGTTGGCGAACAGACAAGCCGATTTTGTATTATCCGTTGGACAGTTGGTTTATCCGAGCGTCTTCGATGAAGGAGCGTATGAGCGAACTCAACAAAACCATCAACTGGAAACCTGCCGCTACGGGCGAAGGTCGTTTTGGAAAATGGTTGGAAAATTTGAACGATTGGAATTTGTCCCGTTCAAGGTATTGGGGAACGCCACTTCCAATTTGGCGTACAGAAGACGGTACGGAAGAAATCTGTATTGGTTCGGCAGCGCAGCTGGGAGAAGAAATCGAAAAAGCAAATAAAGCCTTGAATATCAGTCAAGTAATGCCTTTGGATTTCCACCGTCCTTACATTGACGAGGTGGTTTTGGTGTCGCCTTCGGGCAAAAAAATGACCCGTGAACTGGATTTGATAGATGTTTGGTTTGACAGTGGAGCGATGCCGTTTGCACAATGGCATTATCCGATGGAAAATCAAGAGAAGTGGAAAATGTCATATCCTGCGGATTACATCAGTGAAGGTGTGGATCAAACGAGAGGTTGGTTCTATACTTTACACGCCATTTCAGTCATGGTGGAGGACAGTATCGCCTTCAAAAATGTCGTTTCTACGGGTTTGGTATTGGATAAAAATGGTCAAAAAATGTCTAAGCGATTGGGCAATGCAACCGATCCTTTTGAAACGATTGACAAACATGGCGCAGACGTAACACGTTGGTACATGACTTCAAACTCACAACCTTGGGACAACCTAAAATTTGATATTGATGGCTTAACAGAAGTCCGCAACAAGTTTTTCGGAACGCTTTACAATACCTACAATTTCTTTGCGATGTACGCCAATGTTGATGGTTTTTCTTACAAAGAAAATAATATCCCATTAGAAGAACGTCCTGAAATTGACCGTTGGATTTTATCAAAATTAAACTCTTTGATAAAAGAAGTCAATGCACAATACGCTGATTATGAGCCAACTAATGCAGCTCGTTTGATTGAAAAATTTGTAGATGGCGATCTTTCTAACTGGTACGTGCGTTTGTGTCGTCGTCGTTTTTGGAAAGGAGATTATTCGACTGATAAGATTTCGGCTTACCAAACACTCTATACTTGTATGGAAGCGATTTCAAAAATGATGTCGCCGATTGCACCATTTTTTGGCGATTGGTTGTACCGCAATTTGAACCAAGTAACGAAGCAAGAAAAGCATGAAAGTGTGCATTTGGCGAGTTTTCCAAGGGTCAGTCACGAAGCGATTAACTTAGAATTGGAGCAACGCATGGACTACGCACAACGCATTTCATCGTTGATTTTGAGCCTTCGCAAAGCGCAAAGTTTGCGAGTACGTCAGCCATTGATGAAAGTGATGTTGCCTGTGGTTGATGAGCGTTTTATCACTCAAATCGAAGGCGTAAAAGACTTGATTTTGGCAGAAACCAACGTCAAACACATCGAATTTATCACAGACACAAGCAATGTGGTAAAAAAACGTGCAAAAGCGAACTTCAAAGCCAAAGACGAAGCGGGTCAAACACTTGGCGCACGCTTGGGCAAAGATATGAAAACAGTCGCTGCCGCTATCGAAGCACTCGTGAACGAAGACATCATAACTATCGAGAAATCAAATAGTTATAGCATTGTTGTTGGAGAAAAAACGTACAATTTGACGGCTACTGATTTTGACATTATCAGCGAAGACATACCAGGTTGGTTGGTTGCGAATGACGGTGCATTGATTGTTGCCTTGGATATTACCTTGAATGACGAATTAATAGCCGAAGGAACAGCGCGTGAGTTGGTCAATCGCATACAAAACCTCCGCAAAGACAAAGGTTTTGACATCACAGACAAAATCAATGTCGTGATAGAAAACCACGCTTTTGTCACTCGTGCCGCTACCGATTTCAAGGATTTTATCGCCAGTGAAGTTTTGGCAGAAAGCCTAACGTTGGCAGAGAATGTGGAAGGCGATTTGGTGGAAATGAATGAGGAGTTGAGTTTGAGGATAAAAGTAAATAAAATATAGCGATGTATTTCATTGGTTATTTAGCGATTATACCATTTCAATTAATTTTGACTTTATTTTGGCAATAGTTTTATCAAAAGCATTATTAATTTGTTCTATTGAGTTGCAAAACAGTGATTTTGTAATTCCCATAGCACTACTTATCTATTGCTTTTCATCTTACCTGGCATCAAGAATAATAAAACAGTATTAACATACAGCCGCTTGTAAAAATGGGCGGCTGTTTTACTAAAAAAAACATTATTTATAAAGTGAAATTTATTCTAATATTTACATTAATTTGTGGCTTTTATTGTTGTCTTAATGCTCAAACCAATCTTTATAAACCTTGGTTAAATCGCAAGTATGAAAGTAATGTCATCTCCACAGGAGTATGCTCACCAGCAGGAGAGTGTAGTTGGAAATATCAGATTTCGCTACTTTCTGATGGGTCTTTTACGTCTAATTTATTTAACAACCAAAGCTGTTATGCTTTTACTTCTAGTTCAAATGGTGTATTTGAAGTAAAGGATAGTATTTTTACGCTCAAATCAATTATTCCCGATAGTGTATTAACTAGAAATAGAGATAAGTTGCCCTTAGATGCGGATAGATTTATAGATGAAACGGGGACTAAACTAGTGATTAGAAAGAGAAAATTATATTTGCTTTTTCCTAACGAAAAAGAAAACGGCTATTTGTTATTAAAACCCAAAATAAGCATTGTTGAAATCAAAAAGAAGTAATTTTAGAAATTTATCATCATGATTGTAGAACAAAAAGAATATATTTTCGACCTTTTAGACAAAATAGAAAGGGTTAATTCATTGATTTCGATGCATCAAAGCGTAGAAGCACCGAGCAGTTTGGCAATAGAACAATACCGTTTTCAAAAATCAGATTTGGCAGGACATTTACTTTCTGTCATTGCTAATTTGGATTTAAAAGAGGAAATCAAAATTTTTGCAACCACTTGATTTTTATTTATAAAATATTGATAAACAGTCGCTTATGGAAATGGGCGGCTGTTTTTTGTTTATTTCCTTTTTATAGTGTATCTTTGCCTTTGTGTTCACAAATAACTATCTATTGATATGACAGTAGCAACTAAATTTAATGCAGTGCAAATGCACTTATTACAGATGTTTGAGCGCATCAATTCTGAAAAGCAATTGGAAGATTTAAAAAGCGTATTATCAGCGTTTTATGCTCAAAAAGTAGATGAAATGTCTGAACAGATTTGGGAAGAAAAACAACTTTCTGATGAAGACATGGATAATCTATTGCACGTACACCTTCGTAAGCAATCAGCATGAAAATATTGATTGATACCAATATTCTTTTGGCAATTGTACCGAAGCGATCAAAGCATCGCTGGGCGTATGATGCCTTGCGGGAAGGAAAATTTGAACTGGTTATTTCCAACGAAATTTTAGAAGAATACGAAGAAATTTTAGGCTCATTTTATCATCCTGATTTTGCCAACGTTGTTGTTCAAGAGTTGTTGAATTTGCCCAATGTTCATTTAGTGGACGTTTATTACAAATTCTTACTCATCAGCGCAGATGCTGACGACGACAAATTTGTAGATGCCGCTATTTGTGCAAATGCTGATCATATTATTACACACGATAAGCATTTCAAAATATTAGAAACAATACCATTTCCAAAAGTTAGTACGTTGAGTTTAGAGGACTTTTTACAAATATATTTGAATGATAATCAACTCTTTGCATAAAAAATAGAAAGGCTCAATTCGTTGATTTCGATGCACCAAAGTGTCGAAGCACCGAGCAGTTTGGCAATAGAACAATACCGTTTTCAAAATCAGATTTGGCAGGACATTTACTTTCTGTCATTGCTAATTTGGATTTAAAAGAGGAAATAAAGATTTTTGCAACCACTTAATTTTTATTTATAAAATACTGATAAACAGTCACTTGTAAAAAATAACTGTTACTATAAAACACTATCAAAAATGCAAAAACACCTTCTAACTTTCTTTTTTCTCCTCAGCGCTTTACAACTTTTTTCGCAAATAGATGTTTTAGAACTCGATAAAAAATTAGATACAATAAATCATAAAAATAAAATGGTAGTAGAAGTTTGGAGTGACGTGATGTGTCCTTTTTGTTATATAGGGAAAGGGAAATTTGAAACGGCTTTGTCGCAGTTTGCGCATAAAGACGAAGTTGAAATTCGTTGGAAAAGCTTTCAACTCGACCCTGATGTGAAAGCAGACGACGTCAAAGATTATGCTTTATTTTTAGCACAAAAAAAAGGCATGAGTTTGGAGCAAGTCAAAGGAATGTTTGACAACGTAACGAATATTGCAGCCGAAGTTGGTTTGAAATTAGACTTCGATAAAGTAATCGTAGCCAATTCTTTTGATGCCCATCGCTTGACGCATTTAGCTGCAAAATATGGCAAGAAAGCCGATACAAAAACAGCGTTGTTTGCGGCACATTTTACAGAAGGTAAAGATATAGCAAGCCATGCTGTTTTATTGGATATTGCCATAACACTTGGTTTGGAAAAAACAGAAGTTGAAAATATGCTCAAAAGTGATTTATACACCAAAGATGTCAATCAAGATATTCAAGAAGCTGCCGAATTGGGTGTAAATAGCGTTCCATTTTTCGTTATCAATAGAAAATATGCAGTATCTGGCGCACAAGATCCTAATATTTTCTTAGGCGCATTAGAGAAAGCATATAAAGAATAATTTTTTATAAAAATCTACAAAAAAAGCCTGTTGTATCACTACAACAGGCTTTCTTCCTTTCAAGAACTATCGCTGCAACAATACATCGCCTTTTAGTATTTTAGTAGTACCGTCTAAAAATAAGACTTCCAAATTCCAAACATACACTGCTGGATTCATCGGCTCTCCTTTGAATGTACCGTCCCAACCTTTGGTAGTATCGTTCGGATTGAGGTCTGTTTCCTCAAAAACAGTTTCGCCCCAACGGTCATAAACACGCATCCATTTTATTTTTAAAACTAAATCTAAGTCGCCAAACGCTATAAATCTGTCGTTTATATTATCTCCGTTTGGACTAAATGACGTAGGAATATACACCGCAATTTTACGATTAACCTCAACCGTAGTGTAAGCCTCCGCTTCGCAACCATTTTCATTAACTACTTTTACTTGGTAATAAATGCTCTTTTTAGGCGCCGTTACAATTGGATTTAAGCAATCGTTACAGCTCAAAAGACTATCTGGTGTCCAAGTAATTTTTTTCAATGGTGGTGTAACAGGTGTTACGGTCGCTTGTATCTGTACATCATCGCCAATTTTTACAGAAGTAACACCATCTAATTTTATCGTTAATTTTTCTGTATTATTGATGGTCAAAAGGGTAGAATCTTCGCAACCTTTACTATCTTGCACTATTGTCGTATAATCGCCAGGCTTCAAATTGCTGAATGTCGTGTAAGGTAAAA
>JANMGN010000180.1:0-8865 GCA_031374645.1 Chitinophagales bacterium
AAAATAGAAATGCCAGAGAATAAAGTATATCTGTTCTTTGAATTTGGAAAATAGTAGCATAGATTTGTACAATTCTTATTTATACTCTATCTTTGCAAAGTGCAATAGAAAAAACACAAAAGGTATGATAAGAAATAGTACAAATAATTCGAAAAGTTGATAAAAATTTCGTGTATTATATTATTGGTACAATGCTAAATCGACACGCTATAAACTTTTAACAATGGACACAATCAAAATAAATGTAAATAAGCAAATGGACGGGTACTCATTTAGTATTACGCCAACCATTCGTGATTTTATCAAAAAGCTTTTTCCTAATGCACACCCAGCTAATAATATTTTCGTTGGGTATGATACAAAAAGCGACTTTGAAATTTATGCGGGTAAACTCGAAAGCCATATTTATCCAGCTTTACTGGGTGTTGACAATGAAAACGATTTAAATCAATTTGATGAAATTCAGTTTATTGACACTCAAACAGGAAATATATTACATAAATTAACACCTCGTGACGAAAAAATTTAATCGATACTTAGGTAAGGCAGGACACCTAAACGTAATGTCAGAATTTTTAATGCTCGGCTGGAATGTTGCTATTCCTGAGGTAGATATTGGAGATGATATTTTTGTTGTTCAAGACGATAATGGCACATTAAGGAGAGTTCAAGTTAAAACATCAACTTCTACTCACAGAAAAGATAGTTTTAGTGGACAATTCAGTGTGTCTGTTAAAAATCTTCGCAACATTTCTAATATTTTAGTTCACTATATTTTTTTGGTTAGACAAAACGATGAATGGACAAAGCCTGTTATAATTAGGTAGGATTATTTGCTCGACCATTTTGAAAATCACAAAGTAGGCTCTGAAACTAAAGGAAATATCATATTTTACTTTTCTTACACAAAAGGAAAAGTGGAGTGTTCTGGGCAAGACTTCACAAAGTATATCAAAGATTTTACCGACTTTCTCAAAATCGAGCACTAAAAGGTGTTACAGGCAATATTAATTCCACCCAGTTACCCAGCCAAAACAATAATCAACTTAAAAAAAAATGAGCGATTAATACTTGAATTAATCGCTCATTTTTTATTCAAAACAAATCAAAAATTTGTCTTGTTTTCCTTTTTCCACTAAAATATATTTTCCAAAAATCAAGTCATCTGCTTTGACAATTGCTTTGTCGTCCGCAATTTTAACTTTATTGATAGCGAGTGATTTATTTTTTATGCCATTGCGTACTTCAGAGTTGGAAGGTAAAAAAGAAGTTAATCTGCCTATTAAATCCAGCACGCCAACGCCTTCTGTCAATAAATTTTTATCCAAAATTCTCAGATTTTCGTTTCCGATACCTTTTGTGACCGTTTCAAAATCTTCTTCGGTCAAAACGCTAATTTCTTTTCTTGCCTTATTAAATAAAATATCGAGCGTACCAGTTACGGCTTCAAAATCTTCTTGCGAGTGAACTCTGACCGTTATTTCTTCTGCCAATGCCTTTTGTAGCAAACGCAAATGTGGCTCAGGGCTGTGCGCCGCCTCGATAGCTTCTATTTCCTCACGGCTTTTCATACTAAAAATACGAATGTAATTGCTCACATCGGCATCGCTTGAGTTGAGCCAAAACTGGTAAAATTGATAAGGCGATGTGCGACGTGCATCGAGCCAAATATTACCATTTTCGCTTTTGCCAAACTTCGTACCGTCCGCTTTTTTTATCAAAGGCGTAGTAAGTGCGTACGCTTTACCTTGCGCCTTACGTCCGATGAGTTCTGTACCAGTTACGATATTTCCCCATTGATCAGAGCCGCCCATTTGCAACTGTACATCTTTATTTTTCCAAAGCCAATAAAAATCAAAACCTTGTACGAGTTGGTACGAAAACTCTGTAAAAGACATTCCATTTTCGCCTTCTAAGCGTTTTTTTACGGAATCCTTAGACATCATGTAATTGACTGTCAGGTATTTTCCTACGTCACGGATAAAATCCAAGAAGGAAATTTCTTTGAACCAATCGTAATTATTTACGATTTCGGCAGCATTTTCGCCACAGTCAAAATCTAAAAATTTCTCTAATTGTTTGCGTTGCGAAGCCAAATTATGTTGCAAAGCGTCTTCATCTAAAAGGTTGCGTTCGGCACTTTTTCCCGAAGGATCGCCAACCATTCCTGTTGCTCCACCGACCAAAGCGATGGGTTTGTGACCTGCTTTTTGGAAGTGCATCAGGGTCATTACTTGTACCAAATTTCCTACACCGAGCGAGTCGGCAGTTGGGTCAAAACCGATGTAGCCTTTTATCCTTCCTTTGCTCAAAAGTTCTTCTGTTCCAGGCATCATATCGTGTAACATTCCACGCCAACGTAATTCTTCTATAAAATTCATGTTTTTAATTTTTTCTCTAAAAAGTGTGCAAAGCTACTCCTTTTTTTACCTTTAATGAAAAAAATACAAACATTTTTAGGTTCATCCATGATTTTAGCGGAACTTCCACAGTAAAACTCGTGAGGTCTTCAATACCTTACGGGTTTATAGAGCGCAATAAATCTATTCCGCCAAAATTATGGATGAACCCATTTTTAAAGCGTCGAAGGGGCATTTTTTGGTATAAGGGAACTTGTAACAAATAACTTAAATAAAAATTTCTAACAAATATTTTTTAGAAAAACGTTTGTCAAACAGCCCAAAAGTTGTCAATCTTCCCATTTTTTTGCCTAATAGCCCATTTTCTTGATAGTTAGCCCTATGATTTGCAAAAGAATTTGCTATGCCTGTATCTTTGTATCATCAAAAAAATATTTATTATACACTAAAAAAATTATAGCATGACAACTTTTATTTACGCACTCATTATTAAAAGTATTATTTTTAAAATTTGGAAAAAAACAAATGGCTTCCAATCACTTGATACTACAAACGGCTTAAAATTTCTAAAATTTTTACTCAATGTCTATAAAGTTATTGGATAAGACAATTAAGTACTCGAGCTAAATTACTTATAACCATTTTTTCAGTCGATTGCTCAAAAAGCGATAAATAACTTCCTTATAGTCAGTTATTTATCACTTTTTTCTCAACGACAAAATAGTTACAAGTAATTCTTAACGCTCACTTACAAATTATTCATTTTTCAATTATTCATTAAAAAAATTAAAAACATGGGACTATTCATCAAAATACTTATCGCATTACACGTTACAGCTGGTTGTAGCGCACTCATTAGCGGAGCTATCGCTATGATTTTTAAAAGCACTACTGCAAAGCATCGCATTGCTGGAAAAATATATTTTTGGAATATGACTTTTATATTTGTTTCGGGAATGTATTTGGCGGTTTATCGCAATAGTTTATTTTTTATTTTTATTTCGTTTTTTGTTTATCATCAGTTGATAGCGGCGTATCGTTCGTTGAAATTGAAACAATTACACAATGGACAAGCCGTGGAACGCATAGATTGGATTATAGAAATAGTCGCTGGAACTGCAAATCTTTGCTTTATGCTTTTTGCAGGTTATTGGTACATGAAAGGAAAAGGAGAAATTGCGCTCATTCCTTTAGTTTTTGGTACGATTGGACTGAGAAATGTCTATAAAAATGTACGTTTATTTATCAAAAAAACAAATGACCCGACGTATTGGTTACAACGTCACATTGCTGGAATGGTCGGTAGTTATATCGGAGCAATTACTGCGTTTTTGGTAAATCAAGGACACAACATCAAATTTATTCCAGAAATAGTGCTTTGGCTTGCGCCTACGGCAATTCTTACGCCTTTGATTATTTTTGAAACAAGAAAATTAAAAATAGCATTTCGTAAATCTCAAATTGCAAAGGTTTAAATACTCAAAAAAACATATTAGTATTTTAATATACACATAACAAACACGCTTTTAAGTGTTAATTTATTACAAAAAAAATAAATAACAAAATTTGGCACAAAACTTGCCGTTTATTAGACGTGTAAGTTTTGGTTAAAGGATTGTAAAATTCGTTTTTCATGCTCGTGTCAAAAGAGATACGAGCTATTTTTTTGCCCATAAGTGAGTTTTTTATTTAAAAAATATACTCCGTAATGTTGTCACATATTTTGTATTTTGTATTTTTTATTTAATTGTATAAGTAATTGTTTGTCAGTTATTTATAAAAAAATATAAAACACTTTATTGTCTTTTTATAAATAAAACTATGTTCGATAAATTGTTATTTGAGTGCAAAAATCGTATTTGAAGAAGCCTATCTTTGTTAGGTAATCAAAAGAGATTATGAATAAATAAACAATTTTTTTATGTAACAAAACCAATTTTTATCTTATGGACAAAATCAAAGTTTTCCAAGAGAAGATACTTTTTACCGAAATCGTATCTGATGCAAAAATGCAGCACATCAAAGGTGGCGTAGAAGACAAACGCAATCGCCCTGGTGTGAAAAAGAAAAATGGCGGCTGAACTTCCGTCAATAATACCAAACACGACTGCAAAAACCCTAAATCACAATTATTTACAAATTCTTAAAATTTACGCAACTATGAAATCTTTAAATGTTATCAGAAACAATTTTCGCAGCAGCGAAATCTTAAATAAATCCTTCTCTTCAAAGTTGAAAGGTGGTACTGACGGGTCGGACAATAATTGTGGCACGGCTGTCGATGCAACTCCTCCAACTCCGCCACCGCCACCAGTGGTAGCACTTATCGGAGAGCCTTGGGACAAAAGAACTCCTCGTCCAGGAACAAAAAAATAATAAAAAAATACTTGAAGTAAAAGATATGCCAAGTGCCGAAAATCAGGTTCAGCACTTGGCTTTTTTTTTGAAGAAGAGCAGCTATAAGTAGTTGGGCTAAAATAACCGCAATTTTTTTAAAGGGAAGTCGTTGTAAAATAACACAAGTAACTTCCTTTTAGTCAGTTACTTGTGTTATTTTATAACGACAAAAAAATTATCGATTATTTCTATACGCCTACTTATGAGAAAACTGTTGTTTAGTTTTTCGTTTATTCTTATATTTCTTTTGAGCGAAATTGGGGCCGCCAAAGAAATCAAATTGCCAAGCAGAGAAAATATGCTTTCAATGGAGATAAACGCTTTATTTGAACTCGCCACTGAGGTATCCATTGAAGACATCGAGGCGGCACGTAGTATTATTGATGTTGCCTTTATCAAAGCAAAAAGCAACAAAAATACTACTGAACTTGTAGATTGTTACAGGTCGATGGGCTATATCTATGAAGATCATAGGCTTTATGAAAATGCTTGTCTGGAATATCAAAAAGCACTCGAAGTGGCTGGTATCCCAATTTTTCAGAAATTATCTGTTTACAATGATATTGCAATAGCTTATAGGAAGGGAAAAAACTATCAAAAAGCAAAAGAATATCACCTCAAAGCGGTAGAAGTTGCCAAAACTCACAACGAACTCGAAATGGTAGAGTATGGCTACGATGGTTTGGGAACACTTTACTACATCGCTGGCGACTACGATAAAGCGGCTGATTATTATTTGCAATCGCTTTCTTGCTCAGAAAAACGTAATAAACCTATCAATATGATTATTACGTTGAAAAATCTTGCCGAAATATACTCTGCTGCAAAGCATACCGATATGGCACTGCAAAGTGTCGAAAAAGCCTATCAGTTGGCAGTAAAACAAAACGATAAAGAAGCCTCTACTAAGGTAATGATTTGCTACGCAAACACACTTTGTGAAATAGGACGCTACAATGATGCCGTTTCTAAGATAACAGAAAGCCTCAAAATGGTCGAGAGTGATACCAATTTGGTGGCTGCAAAAGTAGGTGCTTATCTTTCTCTTGGCGATATTTATTACAAACAAAATAATTTTGTAAAAGCAGGAGAATGTTTTAATTACTGCTTAAAAGAAAAAAATAATCTTTCAGGATTCAATCTTGCCAAATTATATATTGATTTGGGCGATATTTTCCTAACACAAAAAGATGTAAAAAATGCTGAGTTGCAATATAATCATGGATTGGCGATAGCACAAGATTATGAACTTTTGCCACTTATCCAAAAAGCGCATCAGGGATTTTATAATCTTTTTAAACAAAAAAATGAAATCCCAAATGCTTTGCTTCATCTGGAATTGGCGAATACGCTTCGTGATTCTCTAAATTCTGAAGAAAAAACCAAACGTATCGCAGAACTTCAGTTTCGTTATGATTTGGATAGGTCTGAAAAAGAAATCCAAGAACTGAAATTTAGAGAAAACAAACTAACCCTTATTGGCGGTTTGGGCATTACTTCTGTAATGATTTTACTTTTGATTTTTGTGATTTGGATGCGTGGAGAAAACAACAAGTCGCTTATTTTTAAAAATAAAGAAATAGAGCAACAAAACAAACGTTTGGCAGAATCCAACGAGATTTTGCGACAATTTGCCTATGCTTCTGCGCACGATTTGAAAGAACCTTTGCGTAATATTGGTAGTTTCGTGACGCTTATTCAGCGTAGATTTGGAAAGGATTTACCTGCTGAATGTAACGAATATATGGGCTACGTAACGACAGGAGTTACCAAAATGAATAACCTCTTGATTGATTTGTTGGCGTATTCTACACTGATTATGAATAAGGAACAAGAGCAAGAAACGGCAGTTTTGAGTGATGTAATCAAAGAAATAAAACAAAATTTGCAATCTACTATTCAAACAAAAAATGCAAGTATTGTTTGTACAGATACAGTGCCTTTGGTCAGTATGAGTAAGCTACATACGACCCAATTGTTGCAAAATTTGATAAGTAATGGTATAAAATTTGTGAACGAAAAAACGCCAATTATCAAAATAGAAAGTAAAGATACCGAAAATAACAATGTTTTGATAACTGTGGAAGATAATGGTATCGGCATCAAAAAAGAGTATAGCGAAAAAGTTTTTCACTTGTTTCAGAGGCTACACAAAAATGACGTACGCTATGAAGGTACAGGCGTAGGTTTGGCAATTTGTAAAAATATTGTAGAAAAATACAACGGACAAATTTGGTTCGAATCTATTGAAAATCAAGGTACTAAGTTTTTTATACAGTTGCCAAAAGCAGCGTGATATAGTGACAAACAAAAAAGGAGCAACATTTTATGTTGCTCCTTTTTTTATGAAATTTTTTTAAAATAGCATTTTTTTAACGCTTCTTTCTATGATTTTTCCAAACTAACGCCATCTCAATCGCTGACGAAAAACGCTCTTTTGGCTTTTTTGCCAATGCTTTTTCCAAAAAATTAATGGTAGAAATAGCTATCTTTTTTTTATCAAAAATAGGGTTTTCCTCTTTTATTTTTTGGGCTAATATTTTCCAAGAATCGGCTTCAAAAGGTGTTTCTTCAAAAAAAATATAGTAGCCAATAATACCAAGTTGATAGACTTCTGAGCGAAAATCAGCTCGTTTTTTGGCAACTTGAAAAGCATTTTTACTGATTTTTTCTGGTGCTATGTAAGCCTGAACACCACCTGTACTTACGATTTCTTTTTTGTTGAGCGTATTATGGTAAGACATATCGAAATCTATTATTTTGATACTCCAATCTTTTTTTACCAAAATATTGCTGGCATGAATATCACCATGAAGCACATTTTTTTGATGTAAAAAAGCATAAGCATCTAAAATATCGTGAAATAGCTTTGCTTTTTGTTTTGTATTTAAAGACTGAGTAGCTACAAATTTGCGCAAACTCACGCCGTCAATAAACTCTATTTCGAGCGTCATTGTATTTTCATAATACGCTGTATTCAAGAGCTGAATAATTTTTTCTTGCCCTTTGATTTCTTTCAGAATTGTTACTTCTTGCAGAAATGCTTTTTGGTATTGTTTTTTCTCTTCTGTATCATAAAAAGCATCAAGATGTAGTATTTTCAAGACAGATTTTAGCTCTGTCTGTTTATTTTTGACCAAATAAATACTCAAATAATATTCTTCTGCTAAGGTTTTGATTATTTCAAAAATCACTCAAAGGAAGTATTTCTTTTGCTTTTTTTTGAACTGAAAAACGAATAAGATGGGCATGGTTTTCTGCATTTAGTAGGATATTTTGATGAAACATATCTCCAAAAAATAAGTTAATTTTTTCAGTAACTTCTTCTTTTTCGCCTCCAAATTTTTGCATAAAAAGCTCAATGCTTTCTGCAAAAGTGGTTGATTTTTTTTCAAAAAAAGATAAAAAAGTATGTATAACCGAATTGATGATATAGGTTTCGTCACTCCAAATATTTTGGAGCATCGGCGATTTTGCTGACGACGGCGAGAGCTTATAATGAGGCGAAAGTTTGTAATAATGAGCCATATCAAAATATTAAAAAAAGTTTGTTCGGCAATAATCTATTACCGAACAAACTCTACACTAATAAATAAGTAAATAAAGACGAATTACCAACCACAAGGGTTACATGGATTGTAGTAAGATTTTCTGCTTTTATTGCTTTTCTTACTTTTCTTGCTTTTTTTGCTTTTCTTACTTTTGTAATTTCCACAAGAATTTGATTTCTTACCGCCTTTAACCATTCCCATGTTAGCGTCGTTAAGGATGTCGAAGTTGTTTTCGTTCAACTGAGTGAGTGTGTTGTTTGCCTTTTGCATTGTGTGTAAATTTTAGTATGTTTAAAAAATAAAAATTGTTTACTCGATTAATAGTGCAAATATGTGGAGCTAAAAATTACTGCACAATACGAAGCACTACGTAAATATGTAGTAACTCGTCGTTTTTGAGAAAAAATATGTTAATTACTACAAGAATATGTAGTGATTTGGAAGGGTTTTTGTAAAAAATACTAAATATTACGCACGTTGTACGTTTGTAGCATTTGTCTTTTCTTCACCGTCTTTCATTACTGTTTCTACTTCAAAAGAAAGTGTATCACCTTCTT
>JANMGN010000203.1:0-12596 GCA_031374645.1 Chitinophagales bacterium
TAAAACCAAGAGGTTTTGAGGTAGAAGCTGTTCTTTTGAAGAGTATTAAGTTGCCAGATGGTCTATCAAGAGCAATAGAAGCGAAGTTAGAATCAGAACAACGCTCACAACAGATGCAATTTGAGTTGGATAGAGAACGTCAAGAAGCGGATAGAAGAATTATAGAAGCAACGGGTAAGCGTGATGCACAGAAAATCTTGTCACAAGGATTGACGGATGAAATTTTGAAACTCCGTAGTATAGAAGCAATGGAAAAACTTTCACTCTCTCCGAATGCAAAAGTAATAATGACAAACGGCAGCACACCGATGGTAATTGACCCTAAATAAAGTTATTAAAGTTAGCAGTTTAAGTGTTTTGTATATATTATTTTAAGTTGTTTTGAATCTCAGTTTTGGGGCTTAGGCTGTTCAGTCAGCCTGAGCCTATTTTTTTATTTCAAAAAAAACTATTATGCGACAGATAATAATTTGCTGTTTGTTTTTGACCACAAATATGTTTGCTCAAAAGCCCATTTCTTCTGATGATGTCATTGTCAGACTTGCTATTGCTGACAATATGGCTAAATCTAATCAATTTGACGCAGCACTTGCAACTTATGATGATATTGTTGATTTTCATCCTGATTACGTAGATGCGTATATGCGGAGAGGTATTTTACTTGCCAAAATGGGACGTATTCCCGAAGCAATACAAGATTATAATACGGCAAAACAGCTTGACCCTTATGTGGTAGAAGTCTTTGATTTGTCGGGGCGAATTAATAAAATGAAAGTGCTAAAAGGTATAAATGTAAAAAATACAGAAGATGCAGCAAAAATGTTATTCGAAATAAAGAAAAAAATAAAACAAAATCCGCAAAACTCACTATTAATTTATACAGGTGCCACTCTCAATGTACTTTTAGGCGATTATTCGAGTGCCTTGAAAGAATATAATAAGGCGATTGAACTAAAAAAAGATTTTGTTGAAGCTATTTATAATCGAGGTATTGTCCATATTATTTTGGGAGAAAATACAGCTGCTTGTGAAGATTTTTTAGAAAGCAGCAAGATGGGTTCGGAAAGAGGAACTAAAAAATATCAGTTTTTTTGTAAGAAATAATTTTTAAGCCCAAAAAAACCGTGAGATTTAGAAAATCTTACGGTTTTTTTAGATCAATTACCTTGAAAGCACTTAATTTTTACCATTAATCACTTCTGGCCTCTTGTCGCCATATTCGACTTTTACAGCAGCTTCGTTCATTTTTGTGATACGAACTTCCGTTCTACGATTATACTGATGTTCTTCCTCCGTGCAACTCACACCATCTGTACAATTATTCCTCAACTGGCTTTCGCCTGCACCTCTTGTCGTGATACGTGCGCCCGAAATACTTCTTGCCATCAAATAATTTTTTGCAGCTTCTGCTCTTGCCGAAGAAAGTTTTTGATTATACTCGGTTTTTCCTCGAGCATCTGTATGTGACGTTAGTTCTACTTCCATACTTGTATATTGTAGCATAAGAGATACCAGTGCGTCGAGTTCTTGAGCTGCACCTTGTCTGATGATGGCTTTATCAAAATCATAATAAATTTTTTCTAAAACGATTATAGTCCCCGTAGCAATTGGATTTACATAGACTTCTGGCTCAATGGCAGCCATGGTTAGCTTCACTTCCAAAGGACGTAGCTCATTTGTTGTAGTAATTTTTTCTATGCTACTTGATTTATACCCTTTTCCATTTACCAAAATCTCGTACTCTGTATTTGCATCTAAAACATATTCAAATTCTCCATTCGCATTCGTTTGCAATTTCTCTGTTTTATCATTTGTTTTATTTAAAATTTTGACCGTTGCGTTAGGAATACGTGTGTTTTTATTACTCAAAACAAGTCCAGAGAGTTTTGGTCTCGATACTTTTCGCAATAAAATTTCTATCGGGAGCGTAATATTACTTGTTTTTTCAAACGTATTAAAAATGATTTCTTTGCTTTCATAACCATCTTTTGAGGTAACAATGAGGTACTCTCTATCGCTTTTCATTTCGTACTGAGCTTCTCCATTTGAGGTCGTAAAACGGTCAGGTTTCCCAAGCTGTTCTATTGGTTTTCGCACCAATTTCAAACCAATATCTTTACCAGATTGAGGCATTTCAACGTTATAAAACTGATCACCATTGATAAAACCATTGATTGTTTTTTCAAAAATACGGATTGCTGCACCGCCAATACGAGTTTGATTATCTTCGTCTTTTACACTCAAAAAAGCATTTAATGTAGCCGTTTCGGCTGTCAAACGCTTGTCACATTTAAACATATAAATATCATCTTCGCCAAAACCTCCTTCTCGATTAGAAGAAAAATAACCAATATCTCCATCAGAATTTAAAATCAAAGAAAGGTCATCGGCAGCAGAATTAAAAGGTTCTCCAAGATTTTTTACCGAAGCTCCTGTTTTTGAAATATCTATCCAAAAAAGGTCAAAATCTTTCCCTCCGTGAATAGTCGGATGCCCTTCTTTGGAAGAAAAAAACAAAACACCGCTTTCGTGGATAAATGGAAATGCTTCATTACCTTTTGTATTTACTTTCGGTCCAAGATTAACAGGTTTTGTCCAAGTATTGCCTTTTTTTTCTGCTACATATATATCGTAACCACCTTGTCCGCCAGGCATATTGGAAGAAAAATACAAATAACGTCCGTCAGCAGAAAGCGACGGATGGAAACAAGTATATTTATTGCTATTAAAAGACAATGGTTTGATGTCTTCCCAATCGAGTTTTCCTCGTTTTGCTTCATAAATTTGTATTTTCACATCGCCACGAGCATCAGCGATACTCATACCACGAACTTGGCTATTGCTTGAAAAATACATGGCATTGCCTTTGCGATTATATGTAACACCACCGTCGTGGTATGCACTATTCGCCTCCAAAGAGTAAGACGCACTTTTCATTGGGATAGAATTGCGGTCACTTTCAGCATAATACAATTGAAAACGAGCTTGTTTTGTTTTTACATCCAGTACCCCATTTATAGGGGCAGACATAAATACGATACCATTTTGATAAAAAGCAGGCAAACTCTCCGTACGAGGTGTATTAATATTGCTACAATTCCAAAGGTCGATGCCGTTGGTTTTTGTTTTTTCGAGCAATTTGTTTGCAGGTGTAGTTTTGGGCTGAGCAGCAAGGATATGCACGCCTAACAGCAAGGCGAAAAAGATAATTAATTTTTGAGTCATGCTTTTGGAACATTTTTACGTAAAATACGCAAAATGGTGCGGATAAGTTCCAAATATTATGTTAATGTAGTAATAAATAAATAGACGTAAGTGAGCGTTAAAAATTACTTGTAGCTATTTTGTCGTTGAGAAAAAAGTGATAAATAACTGACTATAAGGAAGTTATTTATCGCTTTTTGAGCAATCGACTGAAAAAATAGTTATAAGTAATTTAGCTCGAGTGCTTATAAAAATAATCGACAAGTAACAAATTTAAACACCGTTGCATTTACTAATTAAATCCACCGTTTTTAATAATTTTATTTTATAAAATTATTAAAATACAGTGTTTCTATATCCCTATGTGTTTTAAAGAAAATATCACGGAGTGATGAAAATGCACAAGTTATTTTTTAATCATACTAAGTTACTTTTAATCCGTTTATTTTTACCAAAAAAGCACTACCTTTGCATTTCATTTCCAACCACATTTTCAGATTTTTATGCCTAATTCAAATATAAAAAAAGACATCGTAGAAAAAGCATTTCGACTAATGGCAACCGCCAAAACCATGACCGAAACCTACGAAGACAATTTTAAAATGGTTTCAAAATACGTCCATGCTACCTCTCGTGGACACGAAGCTATCCAAATTGCGATGGGACTTTTGCTAAAACCACAAGATTTTGTTGCGCCTTATTACCGTGACGATGCCATGCTTTTGGCCATCGGAATGCGTCCTTACGACCTTATGTTGCAGCTTTTTGCAAAACGGGACGACCCTTTTTCAGGCGGGCGCACTTATTATGCACATCCGAGTTTGCGAGATGACGACAAACCAAAAATTCCGCATCAATCTTCCGCAACAGGTATGCAAGCTATCCCGATGACAGGCGTAGCGATGGGTTTGCAATATCGTGAAAAACGAGGTTTGGATAATTTTGAAGAAAAACCAATAGCAGTTTGTTCTTTTGGCGATGCTTCCGTGACCGAAGGCGAAGTCGCTGAGGCATTTCAGATGGCAATTCTGAAAAAGTTACCCATATTATATTTGGTACAAGACAATGGTTGGGATATTTCGGCGAATGCCGCTGAAATACGTATCGCAAACGCTGCCGAATACGCCAAAGGTTTCCCTGGATTGGAAGCGATAAGTATTGAAGGAAATGATTTTGAAACTTGCTACAAAACGCTCGAAAAAGTCGTGAAAACGATGCGAGAAGAACGCCGTCCGTTTTTGGTTCACGCACGAGTTCCTTTGCTCAATCATCATACGTCGGGCGTACGAAAGGAGTGGTACAGAGATGATTTTGAAGAACACCAAACACGTGACCCATATCCTGTTTTGAAAAAAACACTTACAAAATATAAATTTTCAGATACACAAATTGCTGCTATTGAAGAAGATGTAAAAAAAATTGTCCTTTCTGATTTTGCTGCCGCTTATGCCGCAGAAGACCCAACAAAAGAAGATTTATTTACACACGATTTTGCACCAACGCCTATTGTGGAAGAAAAAGGCGAACGTGAGCCAGCAGGACGAGAGCCAAAAGTGATGGTGGATTGCGCTCTTTTGGCTATTCAAGAGTTGATGGAAAAACACGTAGAATGTTTACTTTATGGGCAGGATGTAGGTGCAAGATTGGGCGGAGTTTTTAGAGAAGCAGCTACTTTGGCACAAAAATTTGGCAACGATAGGGTTTTCAATACGCCCATTCAAGAAGCGTTTATTGTTGGTAGTACGGTCGGAATGTCTGCCGTTGGTTTAAAACCAATTGTAGAAGTTCAGTTTGCAGATTATATTTTTCCAAGTGTCAATCAGTTGTTTGCAGAAGTATCCCGTTCGTATTTTTTATCCAACGGAAAATATCCCGTAAGCATGATTTTACGTGTTCCGATAGGTGCTTACGGAAGTGGCGGCCCTTTTCATTCGTCGAGTATCGAAACCGTAATTACAAGTATAAAAGGCTTAAAAATCGCTTATCCGAGTAATGGAGCAGACCTAAAAGGCTTGATGAAATCCGCTTATTACGACCCAAATCCAGTCGTTATTTTTGAACACAAAGGCTTATATTGGTCAAAAGTAAGTGGTACAGAAGCGGCTCGTTGTATAGAACCTGATGAGGATTACGTCATTCCTTTTGGCAAAGCAAGATTAGCATTAGTTGCTGATAATCAGTCGATTACAAGCGAAAATAATATCGTGATTATTACTTACGGTATGGGCGTACATTGGGCTTTGAATGCTGCAAAAGTATTTTCAAAAAATATTACAATCGTAGATTTACGTACGCTTTTTCCTTTGGACGAAAAAACAATTTTTGACGAAGTAAAAAAATCTGGTCGATGTTTGGTCGTCACAGAAGAGCAAGTGAATGGCTCGTATGCGCAAAGCATCGCTGCGAGGATTCAAGAAAATTGTTTTGAATATTTGGATGCGCCCGTTCGTACAATTGGTGCAGCAAATATGCCTGCAATTCCGTTGAATGAAGTCCTCGAAAAAGCAATGATACCCAATGTAGAAAAAGTAACAGAAGCTATAAAATCGCTATTGGCGTATTAAGTAACGTGTAAATAATTTGTAAGAATACTTTTTTACAAGTTATTGATTATCAACATAATAGGTAATAAATAATAGATAAAACAATTTTGACCAAATACTTAATTTTGATTAAAAATAGGTATGGTTGTGCTAAAAAATAAAACTATTGAAAGCCCAAAATCAATAAGTCCTTTCCTTTGGAAAGGATTTAGGATAGGTCTTTAAAAAAATAAAAAATGCAAAATAACCCTAACAATATTATCCGAAATGCACGTGATTTAGAGGCATTTGCTCGTTTGCTCAACATCATGGACGACCTTCGGGAGCAATGCCCTTGGGACAAAAAGCAAACTATTCAGAGCCTTCGAAACTTGACAATCGAAGAGACTTACGAGCTTGCCGAAGAAATTTTGAGCAATAATCTCGAAGGTATAAAAGAAGAAATTGGAGATGTGATGCTACATTTGGTTTTTTATGCTCGTATTGCACAGGAACAAAAAGCATTTGATATTGCTGATGCCTTGCAAGCCGTTTGTGACAAATTGGTCACAAGACATCCGCATATTTATGGCGATATCATCGTAGCTGATGAAGAAGAAGTAAAGCGAAATTGGGAACAATTAAAGCTAAAAGAAGGCAAAAAATCTGTTTTACAAGGTGTTCCAAGTGGATTACCAGCAATTGTGAAGGCTTATCGGATGCAAGAAAAAACGGCAAAAGTTGGTTTTGAGTGGGATACGACAGAACAAGTCTGGGAAAAAGTTTTAGAAGAAATCGGCGAACTACGAGAAGCCGTGGACAATAATTTTAGCAAAGAAAAACAAGAAGATGAGTTTGGAGATGTACTTTTTGCATTGATAAATTATGCCCGTTTTATAGGCGTTGATCCAGAAACAGCACTCGAAAAAACAAATCGAAAATTCAAACGTCGTTTTGAGTATGTAGAAAAAAATGCGCCACAACCTTTGGAAAATATGACCTTAGAAGCAATGGATGCACTTTGGAATGAAGCGAAAAAAGGAGAACTCTAAATATATTTTTAGGAAATATTAAAATTTAACAGTTTTCAATGTGTCTTTTTACAGTTTTTTCGTCACACAAGTAGTGCTTATTTAAAAATCAAATGTTTTCGAGTGCTTAAATACTTTGTAAAAAGATAAATCTTTTTATATCTTTGCCACAGCATTGGGTTTCCCTCCGCATTATTTAGAAATAAAAAAACAAATAATACAGCAATAAATTAGTGGTAACTACATTAATTTATTAAAGAATATTATTGTAAATAGTTATTTCGCTGCACTGTAAATCAAAGAATTGAGTAGGCAAGCACAAATACAACAGCTTTCTGATAGTGAAATCATCCGTGAATACTTACGTACACAACGGCAAGACTATTTTAGTATGCTTTATCGGAAATATGCCGATAAGGTGTACAGGAAGTGTATTACATTACTCAAAGACCAAGGATTAGCCGAAGACGCTACGCAAGAAATTTTTGTAAAAATTATGCTTAGTTTGGCTAATTTTAATGAAAAAGCACAGTTTTCAACTTGGATTTATTCCATTACATACAATTTTTGTATAGATATTATCCGAAAACAAAAGAAAACTAAAAATCTTTTTGTAGATGATATAGAGCGTGCGCCTGATGTTGCAGACGAAATTCCAGATGAGTTTCTCCGAAGCATGGAAGTCAAACGCTTGAAAATTGTATTAGATACTATCCCAACTGATGATCACGCTATTTTGCTGATGAAATACCAAGACGATATGTCCATAAAAGACATCGCAGACGGCTTGGGCAAAACAGAAAGTGCAATAAAAATGAAACTCAAACGTGCCAAAGAAAAAGCACAGTTTGTTTATAAAGAAAAATTTAAAGACGATTGACATGGATAGTTTTCAAAAACTTTTAGAGGAAGAAGATAATGACTTCACAATGCCTGAGCAAACGCTCAAGGATATTGAAAAACGAGTACATTTTTCTACACAACCTGTTCGCTTTATTGCCAATACGGTTGATTTATTTTTGCCCAAAGCGATAAGTGTGTTTGTGGCAGTAATAGGCTCACGTAATTTTAATAAAAGAGTTCGTCAAACAACTCCAACAAGCCATCAGACAGACCCCGCTAATGGCGATTTTTGATAAATATAAACCACAGAATTAATTGTAATGCATTGATTATAGAGTATTTTTTAATTATACACTTTTAATTTTTCATTGCTATTTTAGTAACCAAATTGAATAACGAACGAAAATTATGCAAGTTTTAACCGAACTACTTACGCAATTTATTGCGGTCTTACCTCGCTTTATTGCCGCTATTACGGTCACTATTATTGGAATGATAATAGCAAAAAACGTAGCTAAAATACTTGCAAAGGTACTTGTTTTGTCAGGTATAGATAAGGTGGCGGATATGCTCAACGAAATGGATTTTATTCAAAGTATGAATATCAAAATCCAACTCAGCGGACTTATTGCAAAAGTAATAAATTATATGTTGTTGCTGATTTTCTTAATTGCAGCGACCGATATACTCGGAATGCCTGCAATTTCGCAATTGGTTAGTGACATTATCAATTACTTCCCACTCATTATATCAGCCTTTATTGTGCTAATGCTTGGCGTACTATTGGCAGACTTCGTCAAAGGAATTGTGCTTACTACCTGCAAATCTTTGGGTATCCCTTCGGGCAGTATTATTGCCAATATTGTCTTTTATTTTATATTCATAAATGCCGTTATAGTTGCACTTTCACAAGCACATATTGACACAGATTTTATAAAAAATAACCTTACTGTATTGCTTGGCGCAGTTGCAGGAGCGTTTGCTTTGGGCTACGGTTTAGCTTCAAAAGACTTGATGTCAAGTATTTTAGCATCATTTTACCACAAAGACCGTTTCGATTTGGGCGATGTAATCACGATAGAAGGCGTAACTGGCGAAATCATAGAAATTGATAACGCAAGTATCACATTACAAACAGACGGAAAACGAGTAGTTTTTCCTTCGAGCAAACTACACAGCGAAAAAGTAGAAATCCACGACCAAAAGATGTTGCGATAAAAATTTCGACTAAAACATTGACAATACCAACTAAACTCCGTAATATAGCACTCATATAAGTATTTAGAACGTTCTATTTACTATAATGGCTTCATTATCAGTATTTTATATGTTTTTTCGTATAAAAATACTATGCTAAAAAAGACTTTTTCTGCTTTATTCAAACCCGTTATTCGTACGATAAAGCAGATAAACCTAATCTAATACGTCTATGAATCGTAAAGAATTTCTAAAAAATTTAGCCGCAGGAGCAGCCATTGCACCAACGATGCTCAATGGTTTTCAAGTTAGTGCGAGCAATACTTCGCCTTTTACAAACCTAATAGACGAAGATAACGTTGTCGAAACAGACAAAGTTTTGGTACTTATTCGTTTAGCTGGCGGCAACGACGGTCTAAATACGATTGTACCCTTAGAATATTATTCAAAATATAAAACAGCACGACAAAACCTTTCGATTGCTGAAAATAAAGTAATAAAACCTACGAGCGTTACAAAATGGGGTTTCCACCCTGCGCTCCCTGCTTTCAAAAACTTATATGACGAAGGCAAGATGAAAGTGGTACAATCCGTAGGCTATCCCGAGCAAGATTATTCGCATTTTCGTTCCTCTGATATTTGGCAAACTGGTTCAGATGCCAATCAAGTCCTCAATACAGGCTGGCTGGGTCGCTACTTGAAATATGAATATCCCAATTATCCGATAGGTTTTCCAAATACTACCATGCCTGATCCTTTGGCGGTAGAAATCAATTATTCGCTTTCTTTGAGTTTGCAAGGCCCTGTAACAGGTATGGGCGTTACGATTTCAAACGTCAAAGATTTTTATAAACTCACGCAAGGAACACAAGCTCCTGCTCCAAATACACCCGCAGGAGAGCAACTAAAATATGTTCGTTTGGTAGCTTATTTATCCAACAAATACAACGAATCGCTCAAAAACGCCTACGAAAAGGTAAAAACAAAACCTCTCCAAGTCCCACTAAATAATGAACTGGCTGAAAAATTGAGCATCGTAGCACAACTCATTGCTGGCGGACTAAAAACAAGAGTATATGTAGTGACACTCGATGGGTTTGATACGCACAAAACCCAATCAGAATCTAATGATTCCTCTAAAGGGATGCACAGCGATTTATTGAAAACGCTCAACGATGCAGTCGCTTCTTTTATGCAAAATTTAAAAATTTTTGGCATACAAGACAGAGTAGTAGGCATGACTTTTTCAGAATTTGGTCGCCGAATTATCAGCAATGGTAGTGGTGGTACTGACCACGGAGCAGCAGCTCCAATGTTTATTTTTGGGAATAAAGTCTTAGGCGGAACACTCGGTACTAACCCGATTTTACCCGACAAACCACAATGGGACGATAATGTAGTGATGCAATATGATTTCAGAAGCGTTTACGCTTCTGTTCTAAAAGACTGGTTTTGTATTCCAAACAAAGATTTACAAGATATTTTCTTTAAAAATTATCAAGCATTATCTCTTGTAACACCTTCCGCTTGTATCCCGACAGCTACTCGAGATGAAAATCAGGCAGCAGGCGAAAAATTATTGAATATTTACCCGAACCCATTTACAGAAATTACCAATATAGGTTTTAAATCAAATGGTGGTCATACGATGATCCAGATTTTTGACAATGCAGGAAAAATTGTTGCTGTGCCTATAAATAAACATTTTGAAGAAGGAAATCAAGTCATTTCGTGGAATTCCGAAAACCTGCCCGCAGGAGTTTATTATTGTCGTTTGCAAAGCGGCAGTATTTCGCAAGTGCAGAATATGCTAAAAGTGCGGTAATAAAAAATTACTATTGGATTTTATAAATAAAACAAAAAAAAATCGCTGCGAGTAACCTACTCACAGCGATTTTTTTATTTAGTAAATAAATAAAATATAATTACTTAATAACCAGTATTTTATAAAATTATTAATTACTAATTTTTAATTATTCATTAATTTAAAAACGGTATCTCAAACCGATTTGTGCTTGCCAACGTGACAAAAAGCTCGGGTCAGCTACGAAAGTAGTTTTCAAATTAGTGTCAAATGAATAAGTTGGAACGCCTGTGTTAGCATCTACATTCACACCTAAAGGCGAGTTTGTGGCTGCAATTTGACGAACGCCCCATTTAGAACTGATTAAGTTCCCTACGTTCAATACATCAAAACTCAACTGTACTTGATTGGTTTTTCCAGCTACTTTGAAGTTCAAATCTTGCAAAATACGCAAATCCCAGTTGTTGTACCAAGGACTCATAGAAGCGTATTTTCCAGCGATTGCACCACGGTTAGCATTCAAATAATCGTCTTGTGCGATATACGCTTTCAATGCAGTACGTTGTGCACCTTCATTTGTACCAGCAAAAGCCATAAGGTCAATTTGAGCATCTGTTGGTACGTGAATCAAGTCATTTGTACTTGAACCGTCATTATTTACATCTCCATTATACAAGTAGCTCATACGACCACCTTTTACATACTGGAAAAATAAAGAAACCGTAGTTGCCATTTTACCGTCTAAGTACGTAAATTTCTTGTTTGCTGTACCTACTACACGATGTTTGTTTCCATACAAAGAATTGGAAAGTACTGCCTGATTAACATTACCAGAAGCAGGATTACGGTCAAAAGCATCAGAAGAAATTTCTGCTGAAATAGAAGAAGCATCTTGAGCTGAACCGTAGTTGTAAGCCAAACTCGTGTAAAGACCATTGTACCAGTTGCGTTGTACTTGTACCGTACTATTGAATGAATTACCAACGTTTGTGTTAGAAAACACATAAGCATTGGTAGAAACTTGACCGTTTGCAAAGAAGTCAAAACGATTAGCCCTATCATCATTATCAAGATTTTTAGGGTCAAAAGTATAAACTGGACGGTTATCTACGCCTTGTAATTTTCCACTTGGCGTACCTGCACCGTAGTTGCGAATCATCATCGCATTTACGTCTTTTGTATAAATAACGTCTGCTGAGAGTATCCAACCACCAGCAATTTTCATATCATAACCCAAATTACTTCTCCAAACTTGCGGAAATTTAAAATCAGGTGCAGTGGTACAATAAAAGTAAGCGTTAGGGTTTGCTACTTGATTTCCCACCCAAACAAATGGAAAACGCCCAGTAAACAAACCAGAACCACCACGAAGCTGTATCGTTCTATCTCCTTTTACGTCCCAGTTGAAACCCAAACGAGGTGAAAACAAAGGCTTGCTGCTTGGCAACTGACGGCTATCCAAAGTGGTAGTTTTTCCTGTTTCGTCAAAATATTTTATAGTAGGGTCGTAGCAACAGTTTTGAGCAATAGACGAATCTATTTTTTCCACAGTATCAAAATACAAAGGTTTATCCATACGTACGCCCAAAGTAATTGTAGCATTTTCAGTTACTTGAAACTCGTCTTGTACATAAACGCCCAGCTGCCCAACATTAGTTTCTGCCAATGCCCAGCCACCTCTTACGCCTGCACCCAATTTATTTTTAGCGGCAAAAGCTGCTTTTGATGCATCAATGTCTTTTTGGAAAGAACCATCTTTTGTAGCTTTTACAAAATCATCAACCGAACCATAACCAGGACCAAAAGCACCAGGATAAGCACCAAGGTTGAAAGAGTTGTCGAATTGGAATTTTTCAAACGACCCTCCTAATGTGATAGTATGTTTGTTCAAATAAATATTCACATTATCATTGACTTGAAAAACATCTTGGCTAAGTACGTTATTGATAGAAAACGGTTCGTGACCTGCTACGATGTAACGGTTACCATCTTTGG
>JANMGN010000220.1:0-20617 GCA_031374645.1 Chitinophagales bacterium
TTTTACCCGACGGAACAGCTTTTGACGACAACAAAACTCGGAAACCTTTTCAGTTTGTTCTTGGCGCAAGAAAAGTAATGGAAGGTTGGGAAGAAGGTTTCAAACAATTTTCAAAAGGAAGCGAAGGTTATCTCCTTATACCTTCTAAACTCGCTTACAAAGGTACTGCAATTGCTGAAAAAAATATTCCAGCGTTTTCCGTCTTGATATTTAAAATAAAAGTAAAAGAGATTAAGTAAGTTTTTATAAAAATCTTAATATCAGTTATTTATACATTAATAAAAATTATTTTTTTAGAAATAAAAAACTTCCTATGTTAAAAAAAATCTTATTCCTGTTTGTTTTATTTGCACTTTTACAAGCAACAAAAACACAAGCACAATGGTATAAAAATGTCTTGAAAAAAGCAGACGAAGTAAACCTTTTGACCATTGAGCAAGAAATAGCATTGGGCAAAAAAGTAAAAACTGAAATAGAAAGTGACCCTAAAAAATACCCTATTTTAGCAGAAAACGGAAACGAACAAGCCTATGCTCATGTCCGTGCCATTACCCAAAAAATATTGAATACAGGAAAAGTTGCTAATCGTACAAAGTTTGCTTGGGAAGTAAAAATTATCAAAGATGACAAAACGCTAAATGCTTTTTGTACACCTGGTGGCTACATTTATGTTTATACTGGTTTGATAAAATTTTTGGATAGCGAAGACCAATTGGCTGGTGTAATGGGTCACGAAATTGCGCACGCAGCGCAGCGTCACACAGGTCGCTCGATTACGAAGGCTTATGGTGTAGATTATGTTTTGGGTTTGATAGTAGGTAGTTCAAAATCACAAAATGTGCAAATGATTAAGCAAATTACGGAAGGTGTAGTTGGTTTGCGTTTCTCTCGTGGACACGAAACCGAAGCCGACGAATATTCTGTAACCTATCTTTGTGGCACAGGCTATAATTCTGCTGGCGCAGCAGGTTTTTTCAAGAAAATGCAAGGAAAAGGTGGCGCACCGCCTGAGTTTTTGAGTACGCATCCTGACCCTAAAAATCGTGTTAAAGATATAGAAACAAGAGCAAGAGCATTAGGTTGTGCTGGAAATGACACCAATTCTGAAGAATATGCTCGTCTAAAAACACTATTGAATTAATTAAAAAAAAAGGCTTTGCTAAATTTTAGCAAAGCCTTTTTTCTATTCTTATTTTTCTTCTATTTCTATTTTTTCATTTTGTAGTATCGGTGTAGTGGTTTCTTGTTCTCCTATTTCGCTATCAGGATCTTTAAAATCCTTTGTTTTAGGCAAATCTCGCAGACTTTTTAGCCCAAAGTAATCCATAAATTTCTCACTCGTTTTGTACAAAAGTGGACGACCAGGCGCATCACTTCTTCCCGCTATTTCAATTAGTTCTTTTTCCAATAATTTCTGAATAGAATAATCACAACTTACTCCCCTGATACTTTCCAGTTCGCTTTTACTAATCGGTTGCTTGTATGCGATGATAGAAAGCGTTTCCAGAGCCGCTTGTGAAAGGCGTTTTTTCGTCGTTTGTTTTAGATATGTACCTACGACGTTATGATACTCAGGTTTGGTCATAAATTGCAAACCTTCCGCTACTTCCAATATTTCAAACGCAAAGTTTCCTTCTTTATAACGTAACACAAGCTCTCCAATACTATTTGTGATGTCTTCTAAAGCAAAATCTGTTTCAAAAGTTACTTCCAAACAAGATTTTATTTCACTCACAGTAACAGGATGTTCTGTTGTGAAAATCAATGCTTCTATCTGTTGTATTAATTTTTCCATGCTGCAAAGATAGGTTGGCGCATAGAAATAATCATAATTTTTGGGCGTTTTTATTCCTATTTGTTAAAGTTATATTTTATTTATTTATATTAGTTAAAATTTAAAAGTATGGCATTTTAATTGCATATAAATAATATGTAATGTTTTCAACCGACATTACACAAATGGTTATTTGTAATCGTAATGAGAAAACTTTCACGATAGCCAATTTTTTTCCTTGAACATTGGTTTGCGCTCAACACGCAATTTTTTTATTTTACAGAAATTAAAAATAAGACGTTTCTTAGTATTCAAAAGTCGTGTCTTGACTTTTATACTCTTAGGCGTTGTATTTACATTATAGTTTTCTGATGTTCTTGGTTTAAAAATAACTTTTTAGGTACACAACTAAAAATTTTTCCACGAATATGAGAAAACAATTCATCACGACAGCTATTGCGGTTGGCTTTGCCATTTCGGTATTTGCCGCTGCCATTCCCAAAAACGATTATATCACTCGTTTTTCTGAAACCGCTATCCGAGAAAAAAATCTGTATGGTATCCCTGCTTGTATCAGCATGGCTCAGGGCATCTTGGAATCGTCTTGGGGCGAAGGCAAATTGGCTTTGCAAAACAATCATTTTGGTATAAAATGCCACAATGATTGGGACGGAGCAACCTTTTCCGCCATAGACGACGATAGGGATAAAGACGGAAACTTGGTAGAATCATGCTTTCGTGCCTACGAAACAGCAGATAAGTCTTGGCGAGATCACTCCACTTTCTTACAAAAACCACGCTACCAGTCGCTCTACGATTTTGGGCTAAATTACCGTGCTTGGGCGGTTGGTTTGCAAGCGGCAACTTATGCTACCGATCCAGAATATGCTAAAAAAATAATCAGCATAATCGAAAGATACGAGCTTTATAAATTAGATGGTATGACCGAAGCTCTGACTACACCCGAAATTCCGAGTACGCAAGAAGGTGTATCTGTTCCTTTGGAAAAGCAAAAGGAGCTTAAAAAAGCGAAGCAAAACGAAGGAAATGCAAACGATGGTACACTTTTTGACATTATACCAAGTGAGGAGCAGTTTTTTGACGAAAAAATATCAGACGAAGAAAAAATTAAACCAGCGGCTGTAAAATTACCTACGGAGTATTTGCGTGGTCAAGGCAGAAAATTGTTAGAAGGTTTGTTTAATAATCTGAAAAAAATAAATCCTAAAAAAGAAGAAAGTAAGCAAAAAGAAACCGAAGATTTAGACGAAATAATACCTGATAAAGCTCTAAAAAACCGTTCAACAGGTTTTTTAACGCCCAAAGGTGGTATTTTATCCGAAAAAATAGTAGCAGTAAAATAATTTTGAGATTAAAAATTAGTCGAGCTAATTTTTAATCTCCATTCATAGAAGAAGCTAAATAGTTACGTTATCTAATGATTTTTGAAAAAAAATTAGCGGATAGTCTAATTATTTGGCTTTTTTTAGTACCAAAATTTTAAAATTAAATTAAATTTTCCAATATGAAACAAGTTTTAATTACCACAGTAACTTTAGTTTTCTTTTTTCTTCAAATTGCTAACTCCTCGGCTTTTGCACCACTTGCTGGCGCAGAAGACGAAGAAGACGAAATTGTGCGGCGAGCCTACATTTTGTCTTACGGAACATTAGCTATCGAAGAAATGAAACGTAGCAGCGTACCAGCAAGTATTATTTTAGCACAAGGTATTTTGGAATCAGAATGGGGCAGAGCTGCTCTTGCCAAACAAAATAAAAACCATTTTGGTATCAAATGTTCTACGGGCTGGCGTGGAGCTTGTGCTGTTTATCAGACCAAAGAATATGACGTAGAGGTTACCGCAAGTTTTCGTCAATATAAAATGGTAGAAGAATCTTACTGGGATCATTCTGAAATTTTGATGAACAACAGTCGCTACGCCAAACTTTTTGACCTTCATTCTTTTGATTATAAAAGCTGGGCGCATGGTTTGAAAAATTATGGCTACGCAAATGATGCTCTTTATGCCAAAAAATTGATTAAAATAATAGAGTTTAATCAATTATACGAATTAGATGGTCATTATACGAAGCCAATGCCTGCAAGTTTGAGTGATATTATTCCTTTGCTCCGTAGCACTCAAAAAGGCTTAGTTTTCAATAGAGCCTTTGGCGAAGAAGTCCAAGCGGCTTTAACCAATACTAAAAAGAAAAAAAAGCGATAAGTAGTAAAGAAAAAATGAAGTCATTTTCCAGTTGATTGTGGAAAATGGCTTTATTTTTTAGCCCAATTATTAAAAAAATATTTTCCCCAAAAATATCTGAAATAGCTGTATCTTTCGCCATATTTTTTTAGGTATGAATTTTAGCGATATTTTAGGACAAATTACTCAAAAAAACCTACTCAAAGGTATGGTGGACGATAATCGTGCGCCTCACGCCCTTTTGTTGTTGGGGAAAGAAGGTGTCGGTGGATTGCCTTTGGCGTTGGCTTATGTGCAGTATTTACTTTGTGAAAACAGACAAGGCAACGAAACTTCTTGTGGAGTTTGTCGTGCGTGTACAAAAAATGCAAAGATGATACATCCTGATGTTCATTACTCTTACCCAACTATCGGGACAGGAAAAGTTGCAACCGATTTTATCTCAGATTGGCGCAAAGCTATTGCTCAAAATCCTTATATGAGCAATAATCAATGGCTCTCGGCAATTAGCGGTGGCGAAAATAAACAAGGCAATATCAACAAAGACGAGTGTGTAAGTATTGTAAAAAAGCTAAATCTGAAGTCTTACGAATCACAATATAAGGTCTTGATAATGTGGCTGCCTGAGTATTTGGGAAAAGAAGGAAACCGTTTGCTCAAACTTATAGAAGAGCCGCCAGAAGATACTATTTTTGTGTTAGTTGCTGAAAATCAAGAACTTATACTCAATACTATTTTGTCACGTTGCCAAATGGTTAAACTTTCTCCTTTGAGCAATGAAGATATTACACTTGCACTGACCCAAAAATTAGATATTTCTACAACACAAGCAGGTGCAATAGCACAAATTGCTGATGGTAATTTTAATGAGGCGTTATTGCTTTCTCAAAGTAGTCAAAATGACAACGCTTTGCTTTTTTTAGAATGGATGCGAAAAGTTTATCGCATAGATGGTGTCGAAATTTTACAATGGGTAGAGAAATTTGCAACTGCTGGTCGGGAAGCGCAGAAATATTTTTTCCGTTACGGATTGCATTTTATTCGTGAGCTGATGATGTATAAAGCGACGAATAGCGTAGAACGTGTGCGCCTGCAAAATACTGAACTTAATACTGCTGTAAAAATGGCTGATATAATAGAAATGGAGCAAATAGAACCCATAATGCACATTTTTGACGAAAGTATTCGTCACATAGAACGTAATGCCAACGCTAAGATTTTGTTACTTGACGCTTCGATTAGGGTACATAAAATTTTGAGAAAAAGGTAGATATTCAAAAGTATATTTATTATTACTACAGCTCTCATACGACGATAGGAGTTTGGCTGCGATTGTGATCCTCTCCTTAAATTCCACAAACGGTGGAGCGAAATTTATTTTTCTTCTTAGAAAGAGGTAGCTTTGTGCCGAAATAAAAAAATATGGTATCAAATAATAAGTACATTTGTATTCACGGTCATTTTTACCAGCCACCACGTGAAAACGCTTGGTTGGAAGTGATAGAAATGCAAGATTCTGCAAAGCCTTTTCACGACTGGAATGAGCGCATCAATTTTGAGTGTTATGCGCCAAATGCTGCCGCAAGGATTTTAGATGAAGCAGGCTACATCAAAAGAATTGTAAATAATTATGCTAAAATAAGTTTTAATATTGGTCCAACTTTACTTTCTTGGCTACAAGAAAGTGACCCGACGACCTATCAACTTATTTTAGATGCCGATAAAATCGCACAAGAAAAATTTAACGGACACGGCACGGCTATTGCGCAAGCGTACAGTCATCTGATAACGCCTTTGGCAAACAGACAAGACAAAATTACGCAAATAGAATGGGGATTGAAAGATTTTGAAAGCCGTTTTGGAAGAAAATCAGAAGGAATTTGGCTTGCTGAAACTGCCGTAGATAGCGAAACATTGGATATTTTGCTTGATTATGGAATAAAATATACCATTTTAGCTCCTCGACAAGCAAAAGCGTTTCGGAAGGTTGGCGATGCAGATTGGAAAGAAACAGGAAGCATCGAAACACGTCGCCCTTATTGGTGTACGCTGCCTTCTGGTCGAAAAATCGCTTTGTTTTTTTACAATGGTGACATTGCACAAGACGTTGCTTTCAAAGGTTTACTGAATAGCGGAAAGGCATTTGCAAGTCGTTTTATGAGTAGTTTTGATAATAATTCGGAAGTGCAATTGGCGCATATTGCGACCGATGGCGAGAGTTACGGGCATCATCACCGTTACGGAGAAATGGCTTTGGCAGATTGTTTGCGTGTTATAAAAGCAAATAATTGGGCAACTATTACAAATTATGGTGACTTTTTAGAACGCTATTCGCCTGATTATGAGGTCATTATACATGAAAATAGTTCTTGGAGTTGTGTGCATGGTATCGAGCGTTGGCGAAGCAATTGCGGCTGCAATAGCGGACGTGCAGGTTGGCATCAGCTTTGGCGTGAGCCTCTACGCAATGCGCTCAACTGGTTGCGTGATGAGCTGATTCCTGTCTATGAAAAAGAAACTTCTCTTTTGGTACACGATGTTTGGGCTACTCGCAACGATTATATCAGTGTTATTTTAGACCGTTCTGAAAAAAATATTGATGCGTTTATAGAGCGCAATGCTATAAAAAAACTCAATGGAGAGGAGCGTGTTCATCTGCTTCGACTGATGGAGATGCAGCGCAATGCAATCTTGATGTTTACGAGTTGTGGTTGGTTTTTTGACGAAATATCTGGTTTAGAAACCAATCAAATTACACAATATGCTTGTCGTGCGCTGGATTATGCGCTACAAGTGGCTAACGTAGATTTGCATCAAGAGTTCACAAAACGTTTGGCACTCGCACCGAGTAATGTATATGAAAATGGAGCTGTAAGTTACAAAAAATACGTGTTGCCTTCTCGTGTTAATCTCGAACGAACAGGTATGCATTACGCTGCCGCTTCTTTGTTCGAGAAATTTCCGCAACGCCTCGAATTGTTCAATTACATCTGTACGAGTGAAAATTTCGAGCGTACTATTGCTGGAAATTATCGCCTTGTAGTAGGCGAAACGCTCATCAAATCTCGTATTACGGTATCTGAAAAAAGATTTAGTTTTGCCGCTATTTATCTTGATCAGCACAATATTATAGGTAATATTTCGACAGAAATGGACGAAAAAACGTTTTTATTGATGAAAAATCAAATTACGGAAGCGTTTAAAAATACAGATTTGGGTGAAGTGATTAGCGTAATGCAGACTTTTTTTGGGCTTGAAAAATATACTTTGTACGACCTTTTTCATGATGAGAAAATAAAAATCTTAAACCTTATTTCTCAAAAAAGTCTTGTAGAAGCCGAAAATGCTTTTCGAAATATTTATGACGATAATTATCAGCTGATGAGTAGTATGCAAAATAATGGACTGACTTTGCCCGATGCTTACACGACTGCCGTAGCATATATCGTAAATAAAGATTTAGAAGGTTATTTTGCAAATGAAAATTTATCTATCCGAGAATTACAGCGTTTGGTAAACGAACTCAAAAGATGGAAAATAAAACTCAGCAACGAGCAATCTTTTAATCTTGCAGCGAGTGAGCGTATTTATACAGAATTGAAAAAAATCGAACAATCAGAGAGTTCTTTGGAGCAAATTTGGAAAGTCAATAATATTCTTTCTATTCTGCAACAAATGGATGTGAAACTCAATATTTGGAAAAGCCAAAACTCATTTACACGTCTTATAAAAGCCTCTAATAATGGCGAATGGGTCTTTGTGAGCGACAAATGGAAAGAAGCATTTGAAAAATTAGCAGAACTCCTAAAAGTAAAAATATGATTTTTAGATTAGTCTAAAATTTTTTAAAATTATAAAATGCCATTTTGTCACATTTTTTTTAAAAAAAATGACAAAATGGCATTTTTTATTTAATAAAACAAGTAAAAAAGGCAGTGAAAATGTGATGGCATAGCAATTGAATATTATTTTTTGTAAATAACTTTAATTTTATAATCTAAAAAATAAATAACAATGATGTCAGCAACAGTAAAATCGAACCACAGAAGAATTCCTTTTTTCTTTCCAGAATTAGAGCAATTGACCAATCACGTTTTCAACGAAACAAGCACGCCAAAGGCATTTCGCCCTGCGGCAAATATTAGCGAATTTGAAAATAATTACGCAGTTTTAATCGCTGCGCCAGGTTTTCAAAAAGAAGATTTTAGCTTAAAAGTTGAAAAAGATTTATTGACTATTTCGGCAAAAAAAGAGCAAGGCAAAGAAGAAGGTGAGAAAATTATTCGTCAAGAATTTAATTTTCAACACTTCGAGCGTACTTTTCATCTGACCGAAAAAATAGATAGTACGCAAATATCGGCGAGCTACGAAAATGGGATTTTGAAGGTTTCTTTGGCTAAAAAACCTGAGATTAAACCAGAGGTTCATACTATTTCAGTAGTATAAAAAAGTGTAAAGGCTAAAATCAACAAGTGCATTGAAATTATTTCAATTCACTTGTTGATTTTAGCCTTTCTCTATTTTCGCCCAAAATCAGCAGGAATTTCGCCCCAGTCTTTGGTTTCCCATTTTAAAATAGGATTAGAATAGGTATTATTTTTGAGCCATTGTTCGGCACGTTCGATGAGGTCAAAAACATTTTCATTTCTGCCTGTAACATCAAGTTTGGTATTGCATTTTTTAGCTTTTACCCAACCTATCGCTGTGCGAGAATCGGAATAAATGGTCATGTCGGGCAAATTATTTTTTTGTAAATATGCCAAACCATGTACCAATGCCAAAAATTCGCCAATGTTATTAGTAGCATCTTTAAAAGGACCTTGATGGAAAATTTCTTCACTCGATTTGCAATAAACACCACGATATTCCATGATACCAGGATTGCCACTACAAGCTGCATCTACGCAAATACTGTCTTTTATGATGTCGCTTTTTGAGATTTTGAGCTGTGTGCCAGCAGCTTTTGCTTTGCCTCCAATATGCGCCCAGTAGTTGCCATTGAATGCTTTTAGTGCTTCATCTGGATTTTCAAAAGACTTATATTTAGCATCAGCATGACCCGTAATTTGTTTTTGACACTCTTCCCAAGTATCGTAAATTCCAGGTTTTCGACCCTCCCAAACGACGTAAAATTTCTTTTTCTTTGCCATTAAAACTTAGATTTTTTGATGTGTTTCTAAGCTCAAAGGTAAGATTTCATTTTTAAAATTGAACTATTTTTCACTTTTTTTTGTTAAAATACAAAATACTTCACAAACGTTTTTAAAATTACTTATTATTTATTTTTAAAAATAAGTAACTGATTATCAATTTTTTATAAATTTTAAAAAATAATAATTAAAATATTTTTTGATAAATTTACGTTTAGTATTATCTTTACAGATGTTTATTATAAAAAATGTATATATGTTGGCATGATACTTGCTTATGTTATTAAAGTAATTTATATGTGTTGGTCAGCCAATGTTATAAATTAAATTTTTCAACAACAACAACACTATTTTTTTTATCGAAAAAACATCAACACTATTCCTATGATTGGTCAATACAACAAAATATCGCAATCAACGATGCTTTCGCCTCAGCAAATTCAGTTAATGAAATTGCTGCAAGTTCCTACGTCTATCATTGATCAACGTATTAAAGAAGAATTGGAAGTAAATCCTGCACTCGAAGAAGGCGACGAAAGTCCAGAAGAAGAACTCAATATCTCCATGAGCGATGATTCTGATGAAGGAGAATACAAGGATGATTACGCCAATGACGAACCAGAGTTACAAGAATCTTATGATGATTTTGATTATTTAGACCCTTATATGTCGGGTGACGATGGCCCTTCTTATGCTTACGAAAGCGAAGGTTATGACCCAGATGAAGAGCAAAAAGTATTGCCAATTGCAATGGAAGATTCTTTTCACGAGTTTTTGGAGCAGCAGATTGGTTTGCTTGGTATTGATGACGAACGTGTGAAAAAAGTGGCTTTGCAGATAGTTGGAAGTATTGATGAGGATGGATATTTACGACGTGAAACGATGGCAATAGTTGATGATTTGATTTTTTCGCAAGGCATCACAACTACACTCGAAGAGGTAGAAATGTTGCTCGCTCGCATCCAACGTTTTGATCCTCCTGGCATTGCTTGTCGCAATTTACAAGAGTGTCTTTACTTACAATTAATGCACAAATTAGAGTACACAAAATTAGAGAATACTGATAATCAGGCACTTAACAATGCTATCAGAATTATACAAGAGTTTTTTGAAGAGTTTTCTAAAAAACATTTTCCACGTCTTCAACGTCAGTTGGGTGTCAATGAAAAGCAATTGAAAACTGCAATTGACATGATTTTGAAGCTAAATCCGAAGCCCGCAAGCGGTCACGGAGGAAGTGCAACAGCAAATACAAATTACGTAATTCCTGATTTTACTATTTTTAATCGTGACGGCGTTTTAGACCTTAATCTGAACTCTCGAAACGAACCAGATTTGCGTATTAGCGATCATTACAAGGATATGATTCGGGATTACAAAACGAGCAAAGAGCAGCAAAAAGTTTCTCGTACGCAAAAAGAAGCGATTACTTTTGTAAAACAAAAAATCGATTCGGCGAAATGGTTTATCGATGCTATCAAGCAAAGAAATGAAACAATGGTGGGCACTATGTATGCTATCATGCAATATCAGTCGATGTATTTTTTGAGTGGAGATGATAAAAAATTGAAACCAATGATTTTGAAAGATATTGCACAAATGACAGGTTTGGATATTTCAACAGTTTCTCGTGTTGCAAATAGCAAGTATGTTCAAACTGAATTTGGTACAAAACGCCTCAAAGACTTCTTTTCAGAATCTTTGCAAAATGAAGAGGGAAATGATGTTTCTACACTCGAAGTAAAAAAGATTTTGGACGAAATCATCAGCGAAGAGAGCAAACGCAAGCCACACTCTGATGAAAAATTGAAGATTTTATTGCACAAAAAAGGTTACGCTATCGCTCGACGTACGGTTGCAAAATACCGTGAGCAATTGAATATTCCAGTAGCTCGTTTGAGAAAAGCGTTGTAAAGCCTATCTAAATCTTCCCCAAAGGAATTTTTTTTAATGTGCTGAAAATTAGCGAGTTATACAGAATAGAAATAATTATTTGCACTAAATTGCTTAAATAATATTTAGAAAAAAGCTCCGAAGATTGCAAAATCTTTGGAGCTTTTTTGTTCAAATTAACAAAAATAATTTTTACAATACATTTGTATTCATTATTACTTTACCTTAAAAATAGCGTATTTAAAAATAAGTAACAAAATTTTGTAGCCTGCCATGATTGTTCCTTTTAAAGTTCCCGATACTTTTGATACGCCAATACGCTGACGATAATTTACTGGAACTTCTGTGCAGCGCAACTTGTAACGTGCCGCTTTTATTTGCATCTCGACCGTCCAACCATAATTTTTATCTACCATATTGATAGTCAAAAGTTTGTCCCATCTGATGGCTCGAAAGGGACCCAAATCTGTAAAATGATAGCCATAAATCCAGCGCACAAGTGTAGTGGCTAACCAATTTCCGAAAATTTGTTGCGGCGTGATAGAGCCTTTTTCTTTATTTCCCAATTTTCGAGAACCAATAACCATATCATATTCTTTTTCAATAATCGGCAAAAAAACATTAGGCATTTCCGAAGGGAAATCAGAATAGTCGCCATCTATAAATACCACAATATCAGGTTGTTGTGCTTTTTTTTTTAAATATTCTATTCCTTTCAAACAAGCATTTCCGTAGCCAGGTAAGGGCTGATTGACGACCGTAGCACCATGCGAGAGCGCAACATTTTCTGTATTGTCGTTGCTATTATTATTACAAACGATGATTTCTGAAACCCATTTTTTAGGTATTTCATCAATCACTTTACCGATTGATTTTTCTTCATTAAAAGCAGGTATCAATACGACTATATTTGGTTTTTTATTTTCTTTCATAAATTAAAAAGGTACATAACAAATTTATATGGACTTGCGAAAAATTAGTGTTTTGTACATTTTTCCGAAAATCGAAAAAACACTTGACTTACTCTCGATTTTCAACCTACGATTTTCGATTTTTTATGATTTCTCAATGTAAAATTTTAAAAACCAGCTCTTTCAAAAGTTCATCATCTTCTGTATTTATATTTCCAAATCCTTTGCTTCTCATATCATAATCATGCAAAAAATGTATAATTTGTTCCGTTTTTGCATAAGAATAATGTTTTGCAGCTACTTTGTACTCTTTCAAAGCCCATTCGGAGCGCAAGCCAAGAGCAGCAGCTGTTTCTTTATCATTTTTATTGGCTAAAAAATGTAAGGCATATACTTTACTAAAAAAACTAAACAATGTACCAAGTGTGACGACCAATGGATTTTTTTTAGCATTATTATTTAAAAAATAAACAATTTTATTTGATTTTGAAATATCACGTGTGCTCAAAGCCTTTGTTAGCTCAAAAATATTATACTCTTTGCTTATACCAACATATTTTTCGATAAGTTCCGCTGTCACAAAAGTTCCTTCGCTGACATTCAAAGCCAATTTATCGAGTTCATTGGAGATTTTGCTCAAATCATTCCCCAAATACTCTGCTAAAAGGTCGGCAGCATCGGGTTTTATAGCCAGTTTATGGTCTTTTAAATAAGTAGTAATCCAATCAGGCAATTGATTGTCGTACATTTTTGAACTTTCAAAAACAAACGCATGCTGCATGATAGCTTTTGCAAATTTCGTGCGAGCATCTAATTTTTTATGCTTATGACAAAGCACTAAAATAGTTGTGGGCTGCGGCTTTTCGATATACGATAATAATTCCGCTAAGGATTTCATATCCTGCGCTTCTTTTACAATAACGAGCTGATAATCAGACATCATCGGGTAACGACGTGCAGTATCTACCACATCTTTAAAATCAATGTCTTTTCCGTAAAAAACAGTATAATTGAATGCTTTTTCGCTTTCGTTCATTACTTTTTCTTCGAAAAAAGCACTAATAGTATCTATGTAAAAGCTCTCGTCACCGTGTAAAAAATACACAGGGCGAAACGCTCTTTTTTTCAATTGTTGTATAACGTCTTTATAATTCACGTGACAAAGGTAAGTAGTCGTGTAGAAATAATCACAATTCTTTGTGTTTAAAAACCAAGATTATTTTTTATTTGCTCGAATTGTTTTGGTAAAGTTTGTATAAATTTTGTAGGAAAAAGAAGATAAAAACTCGTCGCTACGGCTTGAATGTCTATTTCGGGCAGACCAACATCTGTCGCTATTTTTTCCTTTGAGAAACCACTTATTTGCTCCAAACTAAGCCAATGCTCTTCTGTTAGGTCGATTGTAGTAGTAGGATATGTTTTTGCAAATACCCTACAATATTCGTACAAAACAGGATTGAAACAAAGCGTTGGATTCATCACAGCTTGTACCATGCGCTCTAAGGCAAAAAGCAAAACACCATCTTCTTCAAAAATTTCAGACGTATGCCAATGATGTGGAAACTGCGGTGAAGGAAAGGGTTGCATATACGCAACAATTTTTTCATAAGCCTCATTTTCTACATTTGGCTTTGCCCAAGTAGGCATCACAGCATAAGCCGCTACCCAATGTTTAAGATCTTCGGGAACAGATTTATCCTCATCTTGTGAAGGCACGATAAACTCCGTCGCCATCAAATACAAGTCTGCCCGCTGACGAAAGCGCAACTTTTTAGCATCATCTAATTTTTGATAAAAAGACAAATGCTGCTGAAAAAGACTTGCCATTTGCGGGTCAATATCCCGAGGATTTCTCTTATACCACCACCAATCTATCTGAGGTGCAAGTACAAAAGCAACCGCTAAACCAAGTACGCCAACTATAATTCCATAATAGTTTTCAGTATTTGTAAAGTAATGAAGTCCAGCCGAAATTGCAGTGACTGTTGCAAAAAATAAGGTAACTGATGCAGAAGCTAATTTCATAAGTGTTTATTTTAATCGTTAATTAAAGACTTTCCCAAGGTTAAATTTCCAGCACTCCATACCATATAAACGCACAAATGTAAGAAATAATGTTGTGACAAAAATAATTCATAGATAAAAATAGTTATTATATCTATAATATCCATTTCTTCTTTTTTATTCAGTATTTTATTCGTATCTTTGTTCAGACAGAAAATAATCAATTCTTTGTAAACTAATTATTCACTAATTCAAAATCTAATTTCGCCATGTTTAGAAAAGTTACCGTATTATTTACGTTTTTACTTGGTATTTGTAGCAGTATTGTTGCACAAGAAAACCAAGAACAGGTAGCGCAGCGTTACATTACAGACCACGCTGCGGACTGGAAACTTAGCACTCGTGACATCAGCGATATGTACATCAGCGATAACTATGCTGATGAAGATGCTGTGCCGCTTCGTCACATTTATTTTATTCAGCGTCATGCTGGTATTCAAGTCAAAAATGGTGTTTTAAACCTAAATATTATGCCTAATGGCGAAGTGATATACGCAGGTTGTCGTTTTATGCCTGATTTGGATAAAAAAATCAATACAATCACGGCAAAATTAAGTGCTGAACAAGCCCTTGATGCAGCTTGTCGTCATTTGAACTTAAATGCTGAAACTTGGGTTAGAAAAGAAGGGAAACCTGAGCATAAACTAGTTTATGACAAAGGCTTAGTTTCTTACGAAGACATACAAGTACAATTAGTTTATCAGCGTGTGAATAGCAACGAAGTACGTTTGGCGTATGACATTGCAATTGATGCAGTTGGTGGACAAGATTACTGGTCAGTACGTATAGACGCTACTAATGGCGATATGCTCGAAAAAGGTTCTTGGACAAAACATTGCGCTTTCCATAATCACAAAGCAACAGAAGTCGCTGAGTTTTATTTAGATTGTGATAAAAAAATGGAAACCGTAGAAAATCTAAGCGGTGGCGTTGCAGAAACAGGAACTTATGCAGTTTTTGCTTTCCCAACAGAAAGCCCTATTCACGGCACACGTAAATTATTGGTAAAACCAGTAGTTGATTCTACGGCTTCGCCTTTCGGTTGGCATGATACTGATGGTAATTTTGGAAATCCTAATTATACCATCACACGAGGAAACAACGTACACGCTTACGAAGATACAGGCAGCAAAAACGTTTCGCAAGGAAATGAGCCTAATGGTGGAGCTGCTCTAAAATTTGATTTTCCTTATAGCAATACCGCTGAACCAGATAGTATTACAAATGCCTCTACGGTTAATTTGTTTTATTTGAATAACTTTATGCACGATTTGTCTTATGCTTATGGCATGACTGAAAAAGCTGGTGCTTTTCAATTCAATAACTACGGACGTGGCCCTAAAACTGGCGAAAAAGATGAAGTGAAAGCAGAAGCGCAAGATGGTTCTGGAACAAATAATGCAAACTTTTCTACGCCTTCTGACGGTGGCAGTGGTCGTATGCAAATGTATGTTTGGACAGGTGTTGCAAGCAATCTTGTAAAAGTGGAATCGCCTTACAAAATACAAGGAACTTACGAAGGAAATAATCCTTCGGATTGGGGTCAAAAAGTTTCAACAACTCCTGTTACAGGGCAGTTGGTTTTAGCAAAGGATAATGCAAATACCTTGTGTTGCGGAACTATCACAACAGATGTAAAAGGTAAAATTGCTGTAATTGACCGTGGTTCTTGCGAATTTGGCAAAAAAGCACTTAATGCTCAAGCCAAAGGTGCAATTGCTGTAATTATCGTAAACTTCGACCCAAGTGCGCCAGGTATGGCAGCAGGTGCGGTAGGAGCGCAAGTGAAAATTCCAGTTGTTTCTATGAGTAGCACAAGTGGAGATATTTTGAAAAAAGCGCTTAAAGATACTACTGTTACTGTTTCATTGGTTATCTCAGGAGCGCAAGTAAAACCCGTGCGTGTAGATGGCGATTTAGACAACGGAATTGTAGCACACGAATATGGTCATGGTATTTCTAATCGTTTGACAGGCGGTCCACAATTGGCTGATTGCTTGAACAATGAAGAAAATATGGGCGAAGGTTGGTCAGATTTTATGTCACTTATCGCTACCGCTAAAACTGGCGACAAAGGTACAGATGCTCGTGGCATAGGAAACTTTGCATCTCGTGGCGGTGTTAATTCTCCAGGCATTCGTTCAAGTCCTTATTCAACAGATTTGACAATTAATCCGAACCGTTTTGACCAAACAACAGGCGCAGAAACACACCGTTTGGGCGAAGTTTGGACTTCTATGTGCTGGGATTTATACTGGAAAATGACTGAAAAATACGGTTTTGACCCAGATGTTGTACATGGAAAAGGTGGAAACAACAAGGCTATCAAATTAGTATTTGACGGTATGAAAATACAATCTTGCCAACCAGGTTTCGTGGACGGACGTGACGCTATTTTAGCAGCGGACAAAAAGAATTTTAATGGCGAAAACGAATGTTTAATTTGGGAAGTTTTCTCTCGTCGTGGTTTGGGCGCAAAGGCAAGCCAAGGTAGCCCTTTAAATTCGGCTGACCCAAAAGAAAGTTTTGCCGTACTGCCATCTTGTTTAAAAACATTAAAAATTGAAAAAGAAGTAACGGATTTAGTAAGAGCTGGAAAAGAAGTAAGTGTAAAATTAATTGTTCGTAACGATAAAGGTGGTATTGCCAAAAATACAACTATTACAGATATTATCCCTACGGGTTGTACTTATGTAGCGGGTTCTGCAAGCAAAGGCGGTACTGTAAGTGGTGATATAATTACTTTCAAATTAGGAGATTTTGCAACAGGAAGTGCAGATACTCTAAAATATAAATTTTTAACGCCTTCTGGTATCGAATCAAAAAGCAAATATTTTGAAGGATTCAATACAGAAGCTGCTTTTGATAAATGGGATACAGAAATCTTAAATGATGCAAAAGTAGGTACTTCATGGTCATCTCAAAATGCCTTTACTTACCAAGGAACAGCACGTGCAGCAGGAGCAACTATGGAAGATGCTTCTGAAGCAGACGTTGCACTTTCTATGGCAGCTGATAAAGGTGTAGTAATTACTGGAAAACAACCCGTTTTACGTTTTTATCACAATGACCTTATCCAACAAGGATTTGACGGTATGGTGGTATATGTATCAAAAGACAAAGGCGTAACATGGACAGATGTTGAAAAGCTAATTTTCAAAAATGGCTACAATGGTCGTGTTTCTTATTCCTCTATTCCGCTACCTAATCAGTATGCGTTTTGGGGAAATAGCGAAGGTTGGATTCCGACGTATGTTGATTTGTCGCAATACGCAGGCGAAGCGACGATGGTTCGTTTCCGTTTTGTTTCTGATAAAACACAATCAGCAGACAAATTTGAAAAAGGTGTTTTTGTAGATAATGTAGAAATCATGGATTTGGTAAATTATAATACAGAGGCAACAATGACAGCTGACGGCGGTGAAAAAGTAACGGCAACCGCAGAGGCAAGGGGTACAAAAATTGAAGCTGACCGTGTTACACTTTCTTCTAATGATGTAAATGAAACACTGAAAGTAGATATTTTCCCGAATCCTTCTGATAATTATGTGAATATCAATGTATCTTCTACAAAATCAGGTGTAGCAAATGTTTCTTTGATAGATGCAAATGGTCGCCAAGTAGTGCAGCAAAAAGTACAAGTTGCTGGCTCTCAAATGATTACGATAGATACAAGTCATCTTCCTGCTGGTTTTTATACAGTAAAAGTTAGCCAAGATAATGCACTATTGGTTAAAAAACTGATTGTATTTTAATGTAAAATAACTTCGATAGTTTTTTTAATAAAATAAGAATCCCGATTTTTTCTCAAAAGAAATTTTCGGGATTTTTTATGTCTATCAAATTGAACAAGAGCTAAAAATATTTGTTTATAAATATTCAGAGATAAGAATGATATATAATTTTATGTTATTTTACAACGAATTTTCATAAGTCATTATTTTTCCTTATCTTTGCAGCACTTTTGAAAAAATATGGAAAATTTTAGAAATTTTTGTGTTATTGCACACATTGACCACGGTAAAAGTACGCTTTCAGACCGTTTGTTAGAAACTACAAAGTCAGTAACAGAGCGTGAAATGAAAGCGCAATTTTTGGACGATATGGACTTGGAACGTGAGCGTGGTATCACGATAAAAAGTCATGCTATCCAGATGTATTATCCTGCTTCTGACGGTGTTAGATATACGCTAAATATGATTGATACGCCAGGTCATGTGGACTTTTCGTATGAGGTTTCTCGTTCGATTGCCGCTTGTGAAGGCGCACTTTTGATTGTAGATGCTACACAAGGTATTCAGGCTCAGACGATTAGCAACTTATATATGGCTATCGAACACAACTTGGAAATAATTCCTGTATTGAATAAAATCGATATGGATAGCGCAATGATTGACGAAGTGAGCGACCAAATTATTGATATTTTAGGTTGCAAACGTTCCGATATTTTGTTGGCAAGTGGAAAAACAGGCGTTGGTGTTCCTGAACTTTTGGAAGAAATCGTAAAGCGTGTTCCAGCTCCGAAAGGCGACCCGAAAGCTCCTGCACAAGCCTTGATTTTCGATTCTGTTTTCAACTCTTTTAGAGGTATCATTGCGTATTACAAAATGATAAATGGTACGATTAAAAAAGGCGAAAAAATTAAATTTTTGGCAACAGGCAAACAATATGACGCAATGGAAGTTGGTGTTTTAGAGTTTGAACTAAGCCCGAAATCAGAAATTACGGCTGGAAATGTAGGTTATATTATTTCTGGAATAAAAAACGCCAAAGAGGTAAAAGTTGGAGATACAATTACGACATCTATAAATCCAGGAGAAGCAATCAAAGGTTTTGAAGAAGTAAAACCAATGGTTTTCGCTGGTATTTATCCGATAGACAACGATGATTTTGAAGATTTACGTGACAGTTTAGAAAAACTGCAACTCAACGACGCATCTTTGACCTATGAACCAGAAAGCTCTGTGGCACTCGGTTTTGGTTTCCGTTGTGGATTTTTGGGAATGTTGCACTTAGAAATTATTCAAGAGCGTTTGTCACGTGAATTTAACCAAGAAGTGATTACGACCGTACCCAACGTAAGTTACGTTGCGAAATCTACCAAAAGAGATAGCGACCGTTTTGTGGTAAATACGCCAAACGATTTGCCAGATCTGAATACCTTGGAATTTGTAGAAGAGCCATACATTCGTGCGCAAATTATCACAAAACCCGAGTATATTGGCTCAATTATGGAGCTTTGTATGGATAAACGTGGTTTTATGACTAAGCAAAGTTATATTTCCACTTCACGTGTAGAGCTTACTTTTGAGATGCCTTTGGCGGAAATTGTATTCGATTTCTATGACCGTTTAAAATCTATTTCTCGTGGCTATGCTTCGTTTGATTATCAACCGTTAGATTATCGTGCCGCAGATTTGGTAAAACTCGACATAAAACTCAATGGCGACAATGTAGATGCGCTCTCAGCACTTGTGCACCGTACGAAAGCAGAAGCACTCGGTCGTAAGATGTGTGCGAAGCTGAAAGAATTATTGCCTCGTCAGCAGTTCGTAATTGCAATACAAGGTGCAATTGGTGCAAAAATTATTGCTCGTGAAACGATTTCTGCGATGCGTAAAGACGTAACAGCAAAATGTTACGGTGGTGACATTTCTCGTAAACGTAAATTATTAGAAAAGCAAAAAGAAGGAAAGAAAAAAATGCGTCAGATAGGAAATGTAGAAGTTCCTCAAAAAGCATTTTTAGATGTCTTGAAGTTGAATAATTAGAAAAAAGCCGTACTTGAAAATTTGAGTACGGCTTTTTTTAGTAAATATTTATTATGGAACAATACCCAATTTTACTTTTTGACGGTGTTTGTAATCTTTGTAACCAAACCGTTCAATTTATTATTGAGCAGGATAAAAAAAATATTTTTCGATTTGCTGCCTTGCAATCAGAATATGGACAAAATACGCTCAAAAAACATCAATTGTTTGATAATCAATTGAATAGTGTTGTTTTAGTTTATAAAAATAAAACTTACACGCACGCTGCTGCGCCACTTGAAGTATTGCGTTTGCTGGGTGGATTTTGGCAATTGGGTTATATTTTCAAATTAGTACCTTCATTTTTTAGCAATATCGTATATCGATGGGTTGCACGAAATCGCTACAAATGGTTTGGAGCAAAAGAAAGCTGCTGGTTGCCAACTGCGGAGCTGAAAAGTAAGTTTTTGGATTAAGCAGGCGTTAAGAAATAAACACTGTTATTTGGGATAATCGCCTGAGAAAGTAACAGGTTTTATTTTAGCACAACTACTTAAAGTAATAAAGCGTTTTTTAATTTTATGGATTTCATTTTTTCTACAAATAAACAACTGTATTTTCCAGCCCAAAATGCTGCTGACGAATATGGTGTATTAGCAATTGGAGGCGATTTATCTCCCGAAAGACTTATCTTTGCTTATGAAAATGGAATTTTTCCTTGGTACAGCGAAGACGAACCGATTACTTGGTTTTGTCCCGACCCAAGATTTGTTCTTTTTCCTAAGGACATAAAAATTGCCAAAAGTATGCACTCACTTTTTAACAATCAGCGATTTCGAGTAACGTATGACACTCATTTTGAAGAAGTGATG
>JANMGN010000232.1:0-4457 GCA_031374645.1 Chitinophagales bacterium
ACGCTCAAGCTGGTGTTTAACCTTCGGCATGGGCGTTCCTTTACTTTATTGATTATGGGTTTTGTCAGAACCTCTGAAATAAAAGTATCGGAACGCCCATGCTACTTTCTTTGAAAAACAAATATTATTTTAAGCCGTATGGGTAATTTTTACACTCTTTTAAAAATTACAAAACATGAAACAATTATTTCAAAACATATTCATATTATTAATCTTCAATATTTCTACTATTGTTAATGGACAAGAGGTACTACTATCTTCAGAGTCCTTTACAGAAAAAGTATCAGAAATAACTCGCAATTCTAGTCTTATTATAGAAGGCACTATTGTATTCAAAAAATCACTTTGGAACTCAGACAGTACTCAAATTTTTACTCAAACCCAAATTCTCATAAAAAATATTTTCAAAGGATATAATTTAGATTCTACGGTCACAATTGAAACATTAGGAGGCGAAATTGATGGCTTAACACAATTTATGGTGCACGAATTTGAATTTATTCCCACCCAAAATGCTTATTTCTTTCTATCAAGTAAAAAGAATAATAAATATTTATTAGATTGTCAAATGTTTGTTCCTTTTGAAGATAATGAGAATAATGAAAAAGTTATTTGCAATGGACAAGAGCTATATAGAACCGAATTTGAAAATAAAATAATAAAAACAACAAGAATATCAAAAGCTATTTATAGAAAACCATTATCGAATTTTGAAAAATTTAAAAGTGAAGACGCTTGCGATAAGTTGCTGGCAGCAAAGCTACCAGCCAATATTGATTTTAATTTCGCCAACGCCCATTATTCCACTGATTTACAGTATTTAGAATTTGATATACTCGCCAAAGTAAATACACCTGGACTTAGATTTGGAAAAGGGAAAATATATATTAATTATTCTGAACAATTTGGAGAAAATGTTATTTTTCAAAAATCTGTAGTTGTTACTAAAGGAACGATCCTAGAAAATAATATTTACAATATTGCCGCTAAAGATTTTTCTGAGCATACTATTGTTGTTGATGTCACGTCAGAAGTTGCATCAGACAGTTATTATGCTTTTTCTGCCGATGCAGAGCCTATTTTGCACTTTAAAATTAAAATTATTGATTTTTCAGGACTCGCTAATATTTCTTTTGAAAAAATAAATATATCTGGACAAGCATTTTACTATTGTCAAAATGGATACCAACCTTTCAATACTATAGTTTGGGACCAACCCATAAAAGCAATAAATCCAGAAAGTGGTAGTGAAATTGGTATTACTTACACATTTGAAAATCCAAAAACAAATAGTAATAACACACAGTTTTCAGTTGATGTTTTTGCTGTAGCAACAGCTTCTTCTAAATTTGATAATGGTTTTATATTTGTAGATTATAACAATATTGGATTTGGTTCTAGTGTTGTAAAAAATGGTACAATTAATGTCGAATTGGATAAGTCATTATTCTCTGATTATGATAGATACACATCAGATGTTACGTCCAAGCAAATGCAGATTGTTATTGTTGCAAAGAATGACAAATTTTTTTTCAATTTGTCTACAATAAAGCAAAAATTCCTAACTCTAACCTTTGATATTAAAGATTGTGATGAAGATAAAAAAATCAGTTTTGATGAAATTAATATGTCTGGCAAGGGGAAGAGTCCAAATACTATAAGTGCTTATTATACGGGTATAATGCCATTTCCCTACGCTATTTATAATCCAATTATTGCAAATGATACGGAAAATGGAAAAATTTGTCAATGTTCCTCTCCATCTATTGCTAATTTTACACCAAATACAATCACTGCGGGTACTAATTCAGTTTTAACAATCAACGGGAATAATTTTTTAGATTATTACAATACAAGCTCTTTCGTTTACTTTATAGATGGAGATACTGGTGGAGGAAATAAAAAAAATTGGATGAGAGCTCATCCAACAGACATAGTTAGTTGGACAGATACCGAAATAAAGGTTAAAGTTCCTTCTGTTGACGCTCTATCCGTTGTTAAGCAACCTGCTGCAAGCGGAAACTTTAAGGTATCGACAAAGTGTGGCGAGGTCGAGTCTAATAACCCTCTGACAATTCCTTATGCTATAATGAACCAACGAGTAAGTGGGAAAGCAAAAAAAATTGTGCTTAAAAAATTGAATGATAATGGTATTTGCTTTGCTTTCAGTACAAATATTGCGCCTTGGGTAAAGGTAGAAGTAGAGGAGGCTCTTAAAGAATGGTGTCCTAAAACTAATATTAGTTTTTTTATACAAAGCAGCACCAGTAGTAAAATAACACAAGGTGTTGACCAAGTGAATTTAATTTTTGCAGGTCAATTTTCAAGCTCAAGTACAGCGGGAGCAGCAGTAATATTTACAGCAGAAACAGGAAACTCGCCAATAACAGAAGAATGTAAAGCAGGACAAGAACAAGGGTTTTATATGAAAGATATAGACATTAAAATAGATCAAAATGTGAATAATATAGCTTTTCCAAATAGCCAAGATAAAATAAATTTAAGAAATAACCTAAAACACGAATTTGGACATGCTCAAATGCTAAACCATGCTATAAACCTCAATGTTATTGGTATAAATAAGCAACCAATCTTATATTATAGTTTTACTTCAACAAGTATTCCACCCGACATAGGAATTAAACCTAACGATATAGATGGAGCAAAACAAGTTTTTATTAATAGCCCATTGGTCTTATCTACTATTTGTGGAAATCCGATTAGCCCTTCTACTCAGTGTGCCTCCTCTTGCAGTATTAATACTAACACTCTTGTTGACAAACTTCTTGATGATAATATAAATATTTATCCTAATCCAAGTGATGGGAAAATATCAATAGGCATTAAAAGTTCAATATTTGAAGAAACACAAGGTATAATTACTATTTCTGATTTAAGCGGAAAAGTAATCTACTCAAAACAAACTGGACAAATAGCCACACTCATACAAATAGAACTTAGTCTTTTACCTGGCATTTACTTTCTTAACTATAAGAATAAAGATAGAATTTTTACCCGAAAAATAATTATACTATGAACATGAAAATTGTTTTTTTAATGGCTCTTTCTTTATTTTGTTCTGTCAATGCTATGTCACAAAATAAAGGATTGACAGAATGTCAAAAAAAAATTGACTCACTCAGTCAAATTTTGATTTACATAAAGTACGGTATTTTTGAAATTGATTTGCATAGGTTTTCAATCGAAAAATATAATAATTTTACTTTCCAAGACTTTAAAGAGAAAGATATACCTTTCGATAAAGATGAGCAAAGGTTTTTAGAGTTTTCACTATATATTGAGCATTTGTTTGCAAATAAAGAATGTGTATGTGAATGGAATAAAAAAGAATTTATTGATGCTATTGGTGGAACTGAGACAGAGAAGAATTATAAAAACGGTTTATTTTTATTACTTAATTTCGGTCATAATTGTCCTTTGCGAACTCCTATTGAACCTGGTTTTGGCAGTTTTTTTACACAATGTGGAAAAATTGAACTTACTTTTGACTCTAATGATTGTTTTAAGAGCATTAAAACATATTATTGAAAATTTAATAATATATTATGCAAACATTTTTAAAATTACTTTTTTTATCTATCGTATTATGTGCTTGTGCAACAAATAGAAAAGTAATACCTGTTGTAAAGACAAATTGTAAAAAACATTTAGATTCGTTAGGATATATCCTCAAACCATACAGTTATGGCATATATACTTGGAATGGACTGCCTACTAAAGAATATGCAGAACTTGGAACAGATGACTTTAATAGAATTTGGGCGCCTTTGAGTAGGGAAGATTTAGGAATAATGCAGTTAGAAATACATATTGATACTCTGTTTAATAACAATAGACATTGTAACTGTGAGTGGACACGGCAGACGTTAACACAAGTTATTGGGCATCCTACGGATATAGAATACGATGGTACATATGTTTATAAACTATCATATGGTAAAAACTTTCCCTGTTATACTTGCTCTATTACTAATATTTTTGATGACTGTGCCGCTTTTGTTATTCGTTTTACTAAGGAGGGCTGTATTCAGGGAAGGGTCTCTTTTAGAAATCGAAAATTCAAATCGTATTAATTTATAGATAAACGAATTATTAAAACACAATATTTACCAATTTGTCTAAAATAAAATCAATTTGATTGTAAAACCAATACATTACTGTTTATTGTAGTCAGTTTGTCTATTAAAACCAGCGTTGCCGCACTGAAGTAGAAATTCCAAGCAGGGCTATTCTCGTATTTTGCAATAAAATAATAAAAACAAACTGATATTTTTTTGCATACTTTACTCAAAAACAGTCTTTTGTCGTCAAAAATTTACTTTTAAGCTAAAAAAATAGATTATTAAACGTATGTTTTTTATTTTTGAGAAAATTTGTAAAAATATTATGCTCAAATTAGAAAATATTGTAAAAACGTACAACAAATTTACGGCAGT
>JANMGN010000235.1:0-3795 GCA_031374645.1 Chitinophagales bacterium
CTTTACCATAGATAGAGTTGGTTTGTTAATTTTTAGTTTTGCAACACAAAAATACAATTTCTAACTCTATCTTTATTATTTTTTACTATATGCTGATAATCAGCATTTTATACATTAAACCAAAACTCCCTTACGCCTATGCCCTTTTGGGGAGGATTTAGGAGGGGCTATTCAAAGAGCATATCTCGTGCTACATCAAGCGCATCTTCCAATTGCTCTTTTTCAATTTGTTGGAGTTCGTAATGTCGTTCCAAAATCTCATTTCGCAGTCGTTCAGAATCAGCTTCATTTGGAACTAAATTACCGTGAATAGCGCAAATCTCCACAAAAGGCTCGCTATCCCGATAATTATAATAGTCCATCAAATCGTCATTGGGCATAACCAAGGCTTCAACTTCCACCGAACAAATACCGTCCAGTTCATCATCAAAAATTGTTATTTTTATCAAAACCGTTCTTCGTTTCATCGCTATTGCTGTCATAATTTCGCAGGTTTTAAAGATAAAAAAAATAGGATTTTTTACGGTACGAGCATTTTCTTTTTGCCCAGCTTTTAACCTTCGTCGACAAGTCATTTCATTAGGAAAAGATTTAAGAATGGCGCTCTTTTTTACTTGCTCAATCTTATGAAAAAGACTTTGCAACATTGCCAGTTCCAGCCCCGAAGGCAGCCGTGAAAGTAAAGAAAAAAGTAATTCGTTGATGCCTTCAAAAAGGTCATCGGTAGGTGCGGAGTTTTCAACATCCGCAACGGATTGAGGTCTGACAATGCGAGCCATTGCCAATTGTTCCTCCAATCCGACCAAAGCAATCTTTGTGTCAGTAGGATACATTTTTTTAAATTTTGAACGTAATTAAAAATAATTTTCTGATATAAAGATACGACTTATTATACTGATAATCAAATAATTACACATTTATTTTTACATATTTATATAATTTTATTTTTATAATATGTTTTAAAATATACCTAAAAAAGCCAATTGTTCCCTTTGGAACAACTGACCCAGAAAATTATTAATATCGTTCAAAATATTAATACCCCAAAGGTACTATCACTTTGTTAGATTATAAAATTATTTTTTCAAAACAATATATTTTATATTTTATTATATGTATTAAAATATAAAATCTACCTTCATAGATGCGACATACCTAAGCCATACCTAAGTCATACATGAGCCATGAAAACATAAAAACAAGCATAAAAAACGCCCAATCTAACTTTTTAGATTGAGCGCAACAACAAATTATAATCCCATGAACATTTGAAACTAAAAATCCCGATTTTGACTATTCCGAAATGCCAACTCTTGGCAAATCAACGGTCGTTTGACTAATGACAGCCGCCACTGTTCCGACCGTTATCAAATAACCAGCTACCGTTGTGACAATCGCAGGAAGTGCCACAGGCGCAGCCACAATTGCACCACCGACTGCACCAATTATAACACCAACAGTTCGTAAAATACGGAAAAATTTTGGTGTAGGTGCTTTAACTCTTTCGCTTACGCTAAAATATTTTTTCATCGTAAAATATTGATTTTGAATAAATTATGAAATACGTTTTTTACCCCTTCCTTCTGGGGAAGGTTGGGATGGGGCTTTAATAATCTCTATTAAGCATCTTTTTTTCGCTGCCAGGCGGAACATAAAAACGCTCCACATTTTCGAGCCTTTTTTCCAAAAATTCTACCTTTTGATTTAACAAATCGTAACCACTTTTAAACTCACTTTTGATAAGCGAAGTCGTCGTTTTTACTTCTGTCAAATCCTTTTCAACACGTCGAAAATCCGAATGTAACTGACGTATAAAATATGCTACAATGCTCAATAGAAACGTTATTAAGCCGCCAAATAAGGTTAATAAATCCATTTTCCTACTTCTTTTTAGGTATTGAAAAATCATCGTGTAACCACGAAACGTTAGAAACTTGTATCAAATCGTTACCTGTTTTTATCAATTCCAATAACTTTGGATAAACCAATTGATATGCCTGAGTTGAATTGAGAACACCAAAATCTTTGCCGTCATTCGCCCAATAATGACCCGTCAATGGACAACCTTTGGTGTCCTCTTTTTTATTGCCAATATGGAAAAACACAAGGTCAAAAGTAGGTATTCCATCAATCTCAATCATGCCTTCGTAAAGCCCTTTAAAACGCTTATCATAGTCACGATTCATCGCTGCCGTAGTATTTAGCTTTAAACGAAAATCGCCCGTAGGAATCGCTGTAATACCTGCAATTTTACTCTTTCGGACAGCATCTTCCAGCAAGTAACATTGAAATAACTCGTTGATATACAAGTGACTAAGTGTCGAATCTTGACCAGCTGCTACTCTGATTAGTTTTGTTGCCATGATAAAAAAATTATGATTTACAAGTCCTCCTTATAGAGGATTTAGGAGATTAAGATTAAAAAGAGGCTCAGTTTCCCGAGCCTCCAACACATACAAATCAGGTACAATATGGATGGTAAAACTTACTTCACATCTACAATTTTCAAGCAGTTTCCAGTCGCAAACAGATAAAACTTGCTACTCACTTCTTGATAAAATTCCACACCAATACAAACTACAAGGCTCTCCGATTCTGTTGGTTTTGTAGCATTTGGTAGTTCCGCAGACAAGTCCAAATCACTTACATCACCATTTATCGCTAAATAGCCTGAGTAACCCAGTCCTAATAAACCACTGTCTTTGATTTTGGGCTCGTAGGTGTTATCGAGTGCATTAAAAACATAATCAGACACCGAAGCAATCGCAAAAATAATCCGAAAGTGTGATGCACCACGAGGCGAATTTAAATGAAATTGTGGATCAAAACCTTTGACCATCAGGGTCGCATTATTGCGAATTTCAGGTACAGTCAAAGTGAACATCGAACGAAAAATACGCTCAAAATTGGTTGCTGAATTGAACTCAAAATCTTTCATCAAGTCTTTACGTTCGGTCATCAAAATACCACGAATACCACGAGCTTCTGAGCCATCTTCGACATTGATTTTCTTCATCAAAGCTGTAATCCGACTTGTCACACGAGCATCAGCAACGCCTTTCATAATCGGACTTAAAATCTGGCGCAGGTATTTTCCTGCCTTTGCAGAGCCGCCAAACTCATTGTTATTTTCACGAGTACGCACAAATTCGTCGCCATTTTTGATGCGTTCTGCATCAACACCACCTTTAAGTCCAGCGAAATGACCCTTTAAACCCTTGATTTTGAAATGTCGAACATCTCCAATTGTACCTTTGTATTTGAGTGGTCCAGCCTGTCTTGCCATTGTGAAAAATTTAGTTGAAAAATAACTTTTTATGATACAAAGTTACGTCCCAAACTACCCAATAACCAAGAAAAAGCCCATTGAAAGGAAGCGCAACCAAGCGCAAAGCAATACGAAATTGCAGAATTATATTTGGTGGGTTCATCAAAACAACAAAAGCCCTTGAAAATACAAAAAACAGCCTTTACCTTTGTTTCATAAAACACAAAAAGCAACGGCAAAAACGCCATTGCTTCTTGTTCAGAAAGTCCATTTAAAATAATTTTCCTCTCCTTCGGATAAATTCAAAAATAAGATTTATCTTTGCTTCTCAATCAAAAATTACTCACTACCTTACATTTCGTCGAAAAAAAACGCAAAATACACCAAAATCAACTTTGTTGTACCATTGATGTACCTATTGTATAATAACAGAAGTAAGTAATTGATAATCAATTGATTATGGGAATGTTTTTAAACCCGTGAGGTATAAAAATAAAAATAAAAATAAAACAGATAGAAAATATAAA
>JANMGN010000262.1:0-19010 GCA_031374645.1 Chitinophagales bacterium
ATCCAACCAGCCGAAAGCGCATTGAGTGGTACATCTTCGTATTCGTCCGTATAAGAGGCGTAACATTGTACTGCGCCCATGCCTACACTTAGCGTGAAAAATATCTGACCAGCCGCAGCCAACCAGACTTTTGGCGACCAAATAGTAGAAAAATCTGGTTGCCACAAAAAGTTAAGACCTACGCTGCTATCGTGAATTGCGCCTTGCGTTCCAGCCTGTAAAGTTAGCCCTGTGATGGCTAAAATTATGCTAAAAAACAAGAGTAAAGGCATGCCTACACGAGCTACTTTTTCGATACCTTCGCCAACTCCTTTTGAAAGAAAATAAAGGTTTAAAAACAAACAAAAAAGCCAAGAAATGACTGGAATATAGCTTTTTAAGGCTACATAATTCATAAAAAAAGTAGTAATACCTTCGGGCGACATTCCTTGAAAAGTACCGAAAATACCATAAAAAGCGTAGCTTAAAGCCCAAGATTCGATGTAAATATAATACGAAGCTACGATGATATTCGTAAAAAGTCCGAATGTACCAATGTACTTCCATACGGGCGATTTTCCCAATTGTTGAAGGATAAAAGGCGGATTATGTTGCCCTTTTTTACCAGCGAATTTGCCCGACGACCATTCTACCAAAAGCAAAGGAATACCCATCAATAAAAAGCAAACTAAGTAAGGAATGATAAATGCGCCGCCGCCATTTTGGATAGCTTTTACAGGAAATCTCAAAAAATTGCCCAGTCCGACAGCATTGCCAGCCATCGCCAAAACCAATCCAATACGAGATTGCCAACGGTCGCCTTTGGTACTAATGTTTTTTGAGCGAGGAATGGTTAAGATTTTCCAAAAAAGATAAGCGGTAACGCCAATGACCAAAGTGTAGGTCGCCAACATGGTAAAAAGTGCTTCTGATGTCATTTTGTTTGATTTAGGAAGCAAAAGTAAGGGAAATATCTGAAAAAAAATAGAAAAGATTATATCTTTGTGACGTTAAGATTATATCTTTGTGACGTTAAGATTGTATGTCGGTTGCTACCGAGAACTAAGAGAAAGACGGTACTATGAATGCCGTACCCTTTCTTTAGCCTTTCTTATCCTTTTCGCCTTCCTTGGTGTTTTTCCTGAAAAATCACTCTCTACGACATGCGTTGGTGTTTTTTACCACGCATCAACAAGCAAACAGCTCGCTCTTTTTATTCAAAAAAATCAATTTATAAAAATCAAACAAGTGCAAATTGGTATTTCCGTTTTGCAAAATTTGTCTTATTTTTTTTGAAAAAAAGAAATAACTTATTGATAATAAAGGAGTTAGATGTATTTTTTTTATAAAATAATAAAATTTTAGAATCTTTACTTCTTCTATAAATGCCTTTTCGTGATTTAGTTTTTTACTCAAAAAAATTAAATTTTCTAAGCTGAGTTCTGTTTTTTGCAAAAAAACATCGTTTGTATCTAAAACATCGTTCATTACGGGATTGTCGATGTGCGTTATTTCGATATTTCTCTTTTTGAGTTCGTAGCCAAAAAGCGTGTCTTCGTGACCGTATTTTGTCAAACTTTCATCGAATTTTATTTGCTGGAAAAGTGCTTTTTTTACGACAAAATTATTGGTCATAAAAGCCGTTTTTCCCGTTTCTTTGCGAGCGGTTCGACTTTCTTTTTTGTGGCTATAAGTCCAGCGTAGAAGGTACTCCTTTTTAGGTTGTTCATCAGGATAATCATTTCCTCCACAAATCACATCATATTGATTATCAGTGATTTGTATCAGATATTTTTGTAAAAAATCACTTTTTACAATGGTGCTATCACAGTCTAAAAAAAGTAGATATTCAGTAGTGGAGTAGTTTAAAAAAAGGTTACGAATTTTGGCACGACCGACATTGTTTTTCAATAAAATATAAGTATCCGCAATGTCATGTAAAGCCTTATTTTTTTCAATAAAATCAGACGAAGATGCATCGTCTATGAGTAGAATTTGGCAAGGATAGGGTAGTGTTTTACGCTGTTCATGGAGCAAAAAAACGAGTTTTTTGACATCTAAATTATAAATAGGAATACAAATGGAGAGCATTTTTTTTGTAGAAAACAGTTGTTACAACTTCGGCGAGGTTCAAAACCTCGCCGACATTTGTAGATATTTTATTTTATAAAATAATTGACATAAAAGAAGACGACCAAATAAATCCATAATAGGTCTAAAAAATGCCAATAACGGGTCAAAAGTTTGAGTTTTAAGGCTTTTAAAGGGTCTGAAAAATAAACCAAAACACTTACAGGCTCTTTCATTCGCTGATAGGCTACATAGCAAAACGAAATCATAAAAGGAACGCCAAAACCTACGTGTAAAATGTGCAGTATCGAGATAGCGTAAATATATCCTGCGGCATTAGACGAATAGGTATGAATATTATCCAAAACCATCGTGTACCAAGCGATTCCTTGCGCCAACATAAAGGCAAAAGTCAATAACAAAGTCGTAAAAAGTGATTTTTTGTAGCCTGCCGTATCGTCCGCAAGATAAGCTGTTTGCGCTTTTTTCATCGTAAAACTACTTACCACCAATATCAACGTATTTACCACAAACATCAACGGCACTTTTATCGGCGGCATACCGTTTTGTACACGAGTATAAACGTACGAAAGTGTTGTAGCTAAAAATAAAATTGTCATACCTATCAACATTATCGTAACCATAATATTGTAAGGATGAAAAAGTAGGGAAGTGTCTTGTTGCTCTTGTTGCGTTCTTTTTTCCATAGATAATTGGGCTAAAATAATCTTCACTTTTTCTCAGTCGATTTTTTAAAATAACATAAATAACTTCCTTTTAGTTAGCTATTTATATCATTTTAAAAAACGACAAAAAGTTACGATTATTCCTTACGCCTGTTAAATTTAATTAAAACCAATTTTTTGTTTAACTTCTCCGAAGCCTTTTTTCAAGCCAACCATTCTGAGGGCAGTTACGGCAGCTTCTACGCCTTTATTGCCGTGTTTGCCGCCTGCTCGGTCGGTCGCTTGTTCTTCGTTATCGGGAGTTAAAACACCAAAGATAACTGGTTTGTTCACAGAAAGGCTCAAATTTGTTATACCCAATGCAACAGCGTTATTGATGTATTCATCGTGTTTGGTTTCGCCTTTTATCACGCAACCCAAACAAATTACACTATCTAATTGATTGACATTCAGTAACATACGTGCGCCAATCGGCAACTCAAATGCGCCAGGAACTTGTGCTGTAAAGATATTTTCTTCTAAAACGCCATGTTTAATTAAAGTATCGTACGCCCCTTCATATAAAGCGTGCGTGATGTGCTGATTCCACTCTGCTACTACGATTCCGATTTTCATTTTCGCCCCGTCGGGGATATTTTCTTCGTTGTAAGAAGATAAATTTTTTAATGCTGATGCCATTTTTTTTAAGATATTTTTATGTTTATTTATTCAATCATATTATACCTCACGTATCTTAAAGAGCTGTGAGGTATAATAATTGAATAAATATTTTTTTTAATTAGAAGTTTTTTCTTGCAGAAAAACCTCTGCCATCATACATCTTGCAGAACCGCCACCGTAGGTTTCTATGGTATAGATAGGAACAGAAATGATGTTTGTGTGAGCTTTTATTTTTTCTAATTGATTGTTTGTCAATGATTTATACGCTTGTTCGGACATTACCAAAAAAGTTTCGTCATTAGCATTTCGAACTTGAAGCATATTACCAGCGAAGTTTAGCATTTGCTCAATCGTGATTTCGATAATTTCTTTGTTGGTTTCTACTAGCGAAGTTTCTACCGTATCTCGTTCATTAATGTCTTGAATAGTATCTAAACAAATAACGCAAAATGTTTCGCCAATCGCCATCATTACGTTGGTATGATAAATTTCTTGATTACTGCCATCAACAGATGTGAAAACGACAGGTTTGTAGCCTGTAATCTCGCAAAATTCATTCAAAATATCAACATCTGTGCGTGGCGAAATACAAGCGTAAACGAGTTTGTTCGGGCGGTCAAAAATCATAGAACCTGTCCCTTCGAGGAATAAATTATTTGCTTCTGCTTTTTCTAAATGAAATCTTTTTGACATAACAAATTGATTTTCAATTTGTTTCAAAATATGTTCTTGGCGTTCGAGCCTACGCATAGGCGCATACATTGGGTAGGTAATAACAGTGCCGTCTTCGTGAAAAGTAACCCAATTGTTCGGAAAAATAGCATCGTGTTTTACAGGTAAAGGGCTATCTTCGCCAACGATAACATTCACGCTAACTTCACGCAATTGCGCTACAAAGCCATCAAATTCTGTGGTCGCTTTTTCGCTAATTTGAGCTTGTGAGAGGCTCGTATCATTGGTCTGAAAAGCGTTGCTTTCAGCCGTTTGTTCATTAAAACCGAAGTTCGCAGGGCGAACCATTAGTATGTGGTTGGTTGTTTGATACATAAAATATGGTAAAATATTATTTTAACAATTAAGTATGTGAATAGTTTTGTTGTATTGAGTGATAGTTTTTGTGGCTATCCATTATTCTATAAGTTTTGTCAAGTTTATTTTTAGGTTTTCTTTTTCGATTTCTGTCAAATTCTTGCTGTATTCCAAAAATTTTAAAGCAAATTTTCTAATCGCATTATTAAACCATTTTTCTCCATTTCTACTTTTTTCTGACTTTACTATTTCTAACCATTCAGAAGCTAAATAGTCTTGCCAGTCTGTTAGGAGTTTGATTTTATCATTATTGATTTCGGTAAAATTCTCAATTTTCAAAGTTTCATTTTCAACTTTTCTATACTTATTATTCCAGTCTAATAAGGTTTTAAAACCAATTTGAGGTCTTGGACTTCTATCAGGAAACGGTAGTTTTTCAGTTATGCTATTGATATAAAATCCAGTCGTAACTAAGACTTTTTCATTATCTCTTTTGATAAATATTACCCATTCAAAAGGCGAAACTTGTTGCACACTCGAACCAGGAATATTGTTATTTTTTGTTGATTTTAATTCTATGGATTCAAAATAGATATTTGTTCCATCTGTAATTTCTAAATATAAATCAGGGTTTGTATAAACCGACTTTTTGGATGTTGAAATTTCTTTTTTTTGTTGAGCATTGAGCTGTTCGGGCAGCAATACATTAGAGATTTTGTATGATTTTAGCTTGTCAATATCAATGATATGTTCTTCGGAATCAATTTTTACAGCAAGTGTTTTGAGCTTTATATCCTTAATATCATTATGTTTTGATAGAAAATCTTGAAAATATTTTTTCAAAAATTCATCAGTATTTGCTTCTTCGGATTGAAATTTTATTGTTTCAAGCCCATTTTTAGTCGTGTTTAATTCATTTTCTATTTTGTAAAAATATACAATTAAAAATGAGTTGAGTAGATTGGGCGGTACTGATGAATCCATTATTTACGTTAAAATTTGATTTAAAAATTATAAAGAATTAAAATAGAATTTCCAGTTAGCTTCTATCTTTTTTGCAATATGATAAGCTAATAGTGGCGGAACTGCGTTGCCTACTAATTTATAACCAACTGACGGACTAAGCGAAAATTTTGTATTTTTTTCATTGTTTGGAATTACAAAATTGAAATCATCTGGAAAAGTCTGAATTCTTGCACATTCTCTCAATGTCAAACGTCTTTCTTTAAGTCCTTGTTGTAACTCATCTGTCTTTTTTCCTCCGTTTTCAACGCCAAGTCTTCTGTATTCAATATTTCCGTGATGCTCAGAACGAATTGTAGGTGCGAGTTTTTCTAATTCGATTTCTTTTTGTCCTTGACAATGAACGCCCATAAACTTTGCTTTTGAATAGTGCATTTGGGAAAAATCAGAAGATACTTCAGGTTCTTCTAAATCCAATAAAACTTCTTTACTTTTCGTAAACATTTTTAATAAATGCTCAACAGACGAATAGTGCAATTCTCCGTTTAGTCTATGTGTTGCGACTGGATAAGGATTAAACTCTTCTGTAATGTCTGTTTTTGAAAGTTCAACTAATGCTTCTTTTGTTAATGCTGATTTTTTAAAGCCAATAAAAATAATCCGTTCTCTTGATTGAGGAACACCATATTGTCCAGAGTGTAAAACTTTTGGCGACAAAACTAAATAACCATCTCCATTTATATTTGAGAAATCGGATTGAATAATTTTTTTTACTTCTCCTAAGTTGGCTAATCCTTTTACATTCTCTGCAATAAAAATTTTAGGCAACGTGATTTCAATAACTTCTTTCATCCACATATAGAGTTTTCCTCTTGTTTCTTCGGTTGGAATATCTGAGCTTATGGATTTTCCATTATGGTCTTTGTGTGAACTAAAACCATTTCGTTTTCCTGCAACGCTAAAATCTTGACAAGGAAAACCGCCAGTAACAATTTCTACATTTTGAGGAAACACTTTTGTATTTCCATTTTTATACTCTTTTACAATATCTACAATACTACCAACTTTGAAAGTTCCATTCAAATCATAACCACGTTTTTTTGAAAAATAGTCGTTCCAAGCAATTTTGGCGTGTTCACTTATATCGTTCGCAAATTTTGTTTCAAAAATAGTTTCTTTAAGATAATAATAAATATCATCTTTTTTTAGAATCCAATCTTTGTGAATGTCAGTATTAATGGTTGCTTTTGGTATTTTAAATCCTCCTTCAAAACCAATATCCATTCCACCACAGCCCGAAAAAAGGGACAATAAATTTTTTTTCATTTTTATAATTCTGATAAATAACGCTTTATATATAATTAAATTTTTTAATATGTTATAAATGAAGCGAGATTAACTAATTTAGATAAAGTAAATAAATACCTACAAAAATCTCCTACTTCCCACTATCATCAAATTCGCCTTCCCATTTAGCAACTACAACTGTCGCCAAACAATTTCCTAGCATATTTACACCTGTGCGCACCATATCCATCAAAACATCTACACCCAAAATCAGGTAAATAGGCCACTCTGGGATACCAAATTGCCCTATAGTTCCCATTAAAATAATCAAAGAAGCACGTGCTACACCTGCCACACCTTTGCTCGTAACCAAAAGTACCAAAAGCAAAGTCAATTGCTCAGGAATAGAAGTTGCGATAGAGTGATTTGTTGCTTGAGCGACGAAAACTGCCGCACAACTCAAATATAAAGTTGTGCCGTCAAGGTTAAAACTCATTCCAGTAGGCAAAACAAAAGAAACGATACGACGAGGAATACCATATTTTTCTAAAGCCTCCATCGCAGGCCCTAAAGCAGCTTCACTCGAAGCGGTACTAAATGCAATCGTAACAGGCGTTTTTACCGCATTCCAAAAGCCTTTTATGTTTACTTTGAAAAACCAAACGATAGCACCAAAAACGATAACCACAAAGAAAACAAGCGCACCATAGAGCGTCCCGATGAGTTTTAGCATAGGAATAAATACTTCTAATCCCATCGCAGAAACAGCCGCTGCCATAGCACCCATCACACCAAGTGGCGCAAAATTCATTACTAATTTTGTAAATTTAAACATTACAGCTGTCAAACTTTCGCAGAAACTGACCATTTTTTTGCGGTGTTCGCCACCAGCCATATTTATACCTAAGCCGAAGAAAATACTAAAAACCACCACTTGTAATACTTGATTTTCAGCAATAGATTTAGCAATATTTTCAGGGAAAATATGCGCTACGATTTCTTTCCAATCTTGTTTAGGAGGTGTCGCAGCAATACTTTTTGCCTTAGCAAAAGTGACTTGCAAGGAATCTATACCGCCTTTTACAACTGCCATTTTCATAGAATCAGGCGCAATTTCATAATCATTTATTATTTTTTCGGTACGTGCCATGACCAAAGGCGCAGCCAAATCTTTCCAGTCTTTTTTGACAGAAGCAGCTTTTGAAGCCAGTTTTTGTGCTTTTTCTTGATTAATGCGTGGATCATCGCCCGCTTTTGTGATATTTATCGCCAAAAGTCCGAATGCCAATGCAATCGTTGTGACCGTAATAAAATAGCCAAACGACCTTGCGCCCAAACGACCTACGCCACTCGAATCTTCTTGTCCAGCAATACCGACCACCAATGTAGCAAATAACAAAGGCGCAACAATTGTTTTGATTAATTGTAAAAAAACTTCACTCAATATATTTAAACCTGCACCAAAATCTGGAAAATAATAGCCAAAGGCTGCTCCTGCGCCCATGCCCAGAAAAATCCAATAAGATAAACCGTAGTCTTTTTTTACACCAAAATAAGTGAGCGAAACGATAGTAACCCAAGCAGGTAAAAAATTTACCAGTGAAGAAAATGGAATATTATAAATGCTATAAAAACCAGACATTAACGCAATAACGCCAAAGCCAATTCCTAAAACGAGTTGTTCTTTCGTAGATTTTTCCATAATTTAATTTTTATGTTTTGAAAATAAAAACCCAAAAATAAAAAAAACTCATCTTATAACAAAGGACAAAGTTTTTTTTATTATTTTATAGTAGCGAATAGTATTTTTTAGGTTAAAAAAAATAAAATTTCACTACTTTTGTCCATATTATTTAAACTAAACTAAAAATTTTGAACCGCCTATGGTTTTTTTCTATCATATTATAATGTATGTTTTGGAGTTTTTGCTCAAAACAATTGCTTTTTTTTCAAAAGGAAAGATACGATTGGGTGTAGAAGGCAGAAAAAACACTTTGCAAATCATAAATGCTAAACGAGATTTTTCTAAAAAATTGATTTGGTTTCATGCTGCATCACTCGGAGAGTTCGAGCAAGGAAGACCTTTATTGGAAAAAATGAAGTCACAATACGCTGATTATCAGATACTTTTAACTTTTTTTTCGCCCTCTGGCTATGAAATTCGTAAAAATTATGCCCACGCAGATATTATTGTTTATTTACCGATTGACACTAAACAAAATGCAGTATCTTTTTTAGAAGCTACAAAACCAAGTATGGTTTTTTTTATAAAATATGAGTTTTGGTATTATTTTTTAAAAACAGCAACTGATAAAAAAATTCCTACTTATTATATAGCAGCTATTTTTCGTCCCGAGCAATTCTTTTTTGCTTGGTACGGAAAATTTATGCAGCCCGTTTTACAAGCAATAAATCACTATTTTGTACAAAATGAAACGTCGCAAAAGCAACTAGAAACTATTGGAGTTTTTCAAGTTTCCACTGTTGGCGATACTCGTATAGATAGGGTGTTGAGCCTTGCAGAAGAAACGCAAAAATTTCCAATTATTGAGGATTTTTGTCAGCAAAAAAATACGATGATTATAGGAAGTAGTTGGCAACAAGACGAAGCTATTTTACTGCCTTTCATTAACGAAAATCCAGATTGGAAATTCATCATAGCTCCGCATGAAATAAATGAAAATAATTTACAAAATATTGAAAATCAGGCTATTGTAAAAATAATTCGTTATTCAAAATATGAAAAAAATAACGATTTAAATGTACTTTTGATAGATAATATTGGTATGTTAAATGCGCTTTATCGATATGGGAAAATTGCCTATATTGGAGGCGGTTTTGGGGCAGGAATCCACAATACACTTGAGCCTATGGCGTATAATATACCTGTTATTTTTGGACCTAAATATCAGAAGTTTCAGGAAGCAAATGCTATGGTTTCGGTCACGTCACAAGGTGCTTTTTGTATTAAAAACAAAGGAGATTTAGACCGTGTATTTTTATTTTTAAAGGATGGAAAAAATTATAATGCCGCTTCAGAAACGGTATCTGAATATATGAAAAAGAACAAAGGCGCAACAGATAAGATTATCACATTTTTAAAGCAATAAATTTTTGTAAAGAGATTGTTAATTTGATAAATATTAAAAAAGTTCAATTTTGTGACATATTTATTTGCTAAAAATTTGCGTACAAATAAAATATAACTTATGTTTGCATTTTAAATGGTTGTGACATGGTCTTTTTAGATACATGTTGCAACATATTGACTTGGTTTTCATATCACTTTTTGGTTTTTTACCTTCGTAAGACTGGCGGGTCTGCGAAGGTTTTTTTTTATATTTTTTGCTTTCCATCAAAAAAAACTTGCTCCACTTTTATTGTCGTAAGTTCTTCAATTTTTGTTGTCAAAGGATTTTTATCCAAAACAATTAGGTCTGCCCATTTTCCTTTTTCTATGCTTCCCAGATTTTTTTCTAAACCTAAAACTTTTGCGCCCATGTAAGTGTAAGCATAAAGTCCTTGTTTTATATTTACTTTTTCTTTATTCGCAATAGTTTGATTGTCAGATGTTTGTCTTGTAATAGCAGATTGAATACTCTGAAAAGGATTTAGATTTTTTACCACAGGTGCATCTGTCGAAAATACCAATTCTATACCTTTTTTGAGCATACTTTTGTAAGGATAACAAATATCAAGATAACTTTTATCCAAATATTGTATGAAATTTTTACCCAATTCATCTAAAAAAACAGGCTGCGAAACAACGTAAGCATTTATTTTTTTGATGCGTTCCAGTTGTATTTTGTCAGGTAAACCTAAATGTTCTATTCTGTTTTGTATTTTATACGTATTGTATAATTTTTCATACACATCTAACACTAAATCAATGGCTTGGTCGCCAATAGCGTGCGTTGCGACAGCAAAACCTTTTGCGTTTGCTTCGGCAGCGAGTTTGTAAAAAATAGCCTTTTCAAGACGTAAAATTCCTTTTTCGTCGCTATTTTTATACGTCTTTCTTAGTGCTGCAGTTTTTCCACTTAGTCCTCCGTCCGAAAAGAATTTTACCGTATTTATACCCAATTTCTGTGACATAAAAAAATCAGGTATTGGCAAACTTTCGGTTGCTCCATCTTGAATACGAATAGGCACAGCATTTATGCGCATATCTAATTGATTATCAGTATTTAACGAGTGATAAACAGTCAATAAATCAGGCATTACGGCAGGGTCACAAGCGGTACAAACGCCAACTTGATGTAGGGCTTTTGTGGCTGCAAAAATCATTTTTTTGTATTCATTTTCTCTATAAGGAGCGACTATTTTTTGAGCCAAGCCTTGCGCTGTTTCGTACAGAATTCCATTTTCGAGGTCAGTTTTTCCGCCATTTACTTCAAAACTAATTTTAGCGTTTTTTATTTTTTCTAAAACAACAGAATTAACGACCGTAATATGCGCACAAGTTCTTTGAACAATAATTGGTTTAGAAATGTCGAGCGAATCCAAGTCTTTTTTACTCAACATTCGTTGCTCCAAAAGCTGACTTTCGTTAAAACCTCTTGCATTAATATACTGATTATCAGGGTTTTGTAAATAAAATGTTTTAATTTTTTCCAAAATCTCCAAGATGCTTTTTGAGCCACGCAAATCCAAAGTAAACGTCAGCAAATTTCCAACTTTCCAAATGTGAATATGCGCATCTATAAATGCTGGCATCAATGTTTTTCCTTGTAAATCAATAAATTGTGTCGTTTTGTCCGTCTTTTTCAGCAAAGTAGCATACTTTCCGACCGCTACAATTGTGTTTCCTTCGACCAAAACGGCTTCACAAGTGGAGCGTTTTTTATTTTGAGTTAAGATATTTCCGTTGTAAAAAAAAAGCATAGTTTGGTTCAATATTAAAATGAAAAATGGTAGAAAAAAGTGACGATTATTTTAGTTTAATGACTGAAATCTGCCGTTGATATACTATATTTGCACTTTTAAAAATAATAGTGGAGTACAAAAATAACGCTTTTTATTAGAAAATGAAAATATTGATGGTTTGTTTGGGCAATATCTGTCGTTCTACTTTGGCAGAAGGTATTTTAGCGGATAAAATTGCTAAAAAAGGCTTAGATTGGGAAGTCGATTCCGCAGGAACAGGCGGCTGGCACGTTGGTAATTTGCCTGATTATCGGTCTATCGCAGTAGCCCAAAAATACGGAATCGACCTTACTAATCAGCGAGCAAGGCAATTGCAATCGGCTGATTTAGAGGACTTTGACTTGATTTTTGCAATGGATAGTTCCAATTTTTCGGACATCAAGAGAAAAGCAACAAACGAGCAACAAATCAATAAAATTCATTTGATAAGGAATTTGGTCAGTCCAGATGAAAACCGTTCTGTTCCCGACCCATATTATGACGATGATGGTTTTGAAGAAGTTTATTTCGTGCTCGACGAAGCCTGTAATAAAATTTTAGAAAAATATGCTTCGCAGTAATGAAAAATTAATAATGAAAAATTGGATATAACGAACTCATATTCAACATTTTATTTAGCACAATAAAGCCCTGAAAAGGCGCAATACATTAGCGTAGGTTTAGTCCTATGAAATTACGAAATAGCGCACCACAAAACAACAAAGCCCTGAAAGGGCGGAATATATTAGCGTAGGGTGCAGCCCTACAAAACTACGAAAAAATAAAAAAATGCAAGGAAAAAGAGTTTGGATTACGGGCGCATCTTCGGGAATTGGCGAAGCACTGGCAAAAGCATTTGCAGAGCAAGGCGCAAACTTGATTTTGTCCGCAAGAAATGAAGCCGAATTGTATCGTGTAAAAGCGGCATGTAGTGCAAATGCAAAAGAAATCATGGTAGTGCCAATGGATATTGGTAAGCATGACGAAGTTTTTAAAATTGCAGAACGCATCATTTCGCAAGTCGGAAAAATCGATATTTTGATAAACAATGCTGGAATTTCGCAAAGAGGTCTTGCAAAAGATACCGCTTTGGAAATTGATAAGCTCATTATGGAAGTTGATTATTTGGGAACGGTTGCGCTCACAAAAGCGGTGTTGCCAAGTATGTTGCTGCATAAATTGGGTCATATTGTGGTCATTACAAGCGTTGTTGGGTATATTGGCTCGCCTTTGCGTTCGGCTTATGCTGCTGCAAAACACGCTTTACACGGCTTTTTCGATTCACTTCGTGCTGAAATCTGGAAAGATAATGTCCAAATACTTTTGGTTGCGCCTGGTTTTATAAAAACGAATATTTCGATAAATGCTTTGGCAGCCGACGGAAAACCGCAAGGAAAAATGGACGATGGACAAGCAAACGGCATCGCACCCGAAATCGTAGCGCAGCGCATCATTCACGCCATAGAAGATAACAAAGAAGAAATTTATATTGGTGGTATCAAAGAAGTTACCGCTATCTATATGAAGCGTTTTTTTCCAAGTTGGTTTTCCAAAATTTTAAGAAAAGCGAAAGTTAATTAAGGGGTAATTAAAAACGAGTAACGAAAAATTAATAATTAATTATTATAAATAATTGATAATCAGCTTATTATAAAAATGACATCGGATTACAAATACGATAAACGTGGCGTTTCAGCTACAAAAGATGAAGTTCATCAAGCTATTAAAGGTTTAGATCAAGGGATTTTTCCGAAAGCATTTTGTAAAATTTTGCCCGATGCAGTAGGCAAAAAAGCAAATTATTGCAACATTATGCACGCAGATACGGCTGGTACAAAAACAAGTCTTGCCTATATGTATTGGCGAGAAACAGGCGATGCGAGTGTTTGGCGAGGCATTGCGCAAGACGCTATCGTGATGAATTTGGACGATATGGCTTGTGTTGGTTGCACCGATGACATTGTTTTATCTTCTACTATTGGGCGAAATAAAAACCTAATTTCGGGCGAAGTTATCAGCGAAATAATCAACGCAACTGTTGATTTTGCGGCAAAAATGGCAGAATATGGCGTGAATATTCACTTGGCCGGTGGCGAAACAGCAGACGTTGGCGACATAGTACGAACCATAGATGTTGGTTATACAGCATTCGCTCGAATGAAACGCAACGAGCTGATAATCAATAATATACAAAGCAAAAATGTAATTGTTGGTTTGGCTTCTTATGGGCAATCCACTTACGAAACGGAGTACAACGGAGGTATGGGAAGCAACGGATTGACCTCTGCACGTCACGATGTTTTTTCAAAAGAATACGCTCAAAAATATCCCGATAGTTTTGACAAAAATACGCCCGAAGATGTAATTTTTGTAGGCTCAAAAAAATTGACAGATACTATAAATATCAATGGAAAAAATATTAACATCGGAAAATTGGTATTGTCGCCGACACGTACTTTTTTGCCTGTGATAAAAAATATTTTTGACGTTGTTGGCAAAAAAAATATTCATGGTTTGATCCATTGCACTGGCGGTGGACAAGCGAAAGTAGTGAAATTTTTGGACGGAAAAAAAGTTGTGAAAGATAATCTCTTCGATACGCCACCTCTTTTTGAAATGATACAAGCAGAATCTGGTACAAGCTGGAAAGAAATGTATCAGGTTTTCAATATGGGAAATCGTTTGGAGTTTTATGTCAATGAAAAAAATGCGCAAACGATAATCAATATTGCAAAGAGTTTTAATATAGATGCTCAAATTATTGGTCACGTAGAAAATGCAAAACAAAACGAGGTATTTGTAAAAAGTAAATACGGCGATTTTTCTTATTTTTAAAATGTAATTTAGTATTTCTCAGTAATGCTGGAAAAATAAATTGAACAACTTATTTTATAAATAACTGACAATCATTTTTTTATAAAGATAATTATTTTTAATTATTCATAATTATTCATTCATCATTACTTTACATCTTTTACCACAAAAATATTTGACAAAATAAAATAATGACTTCACAATACGATTTCACGACCGAAGTAGCTATCATTGGTGCAGGTCCGGCAGGAGCTGCCGCATCTATGGAGCTTGCAAAACAAAAAATTCCACATATCATAATAGATAAAGCGATATTTCCACGTGACAAAATTTGTGGTGATGGGCTTAGCCCAAAAACACCTTTTGTACTCAATAAACTTGACCCAAATATCGTGCATGAAATGATAGCCGACACGAAGCGTTTTACTGCGCTCAATGGCGGTCGTGGTTCTTCGCCAAGTGGTGCGGAATTAGATGCGAGATTTGAAGGTTCTACACTCGGAAAAGATATTCCTTTCGCTTTCACGTCCAGACGTTTTGATTTTGACCAGTTTTTGATAGAGCATTTGGATAAAAATTACGCTACAACTCACTTCGATTGCAACGTCCTTTCCCTTGAAAAAACGACTGATGGCATCGAGATTATTTGCGAAAAACAAGGAGAAAAACATAAAATATTATGTAAAATAATTGTTGGTGCTGATGGAGATAGGAGTATCGTGAAAAAAACTTTTGCACCTTCTAAGATGGATCCTGCACACTATGTGGCTGGTATTCGGGCTTATTATAAAAATGTAGAAGGGCTTGGTACACAGTTTGAGTTTCACTTTTTGAGCAGTATTATGCCAGGTTATTTCTGGATTTTTCCTTTGCCGAATGGCGAAGCAAATATCGGAGTAGGTATGCTTTCGGAAGATATTAGCAAACGGAAATTGAATCTGAGAGAGCTTATGTTGGAAGCAATAGCGACAGAGCCTCGCCTAAAAGACCGTTTTGAAAAGGCGGAATTACAAGGAAAAATACAAGGTTGGGGACTTCCTTTGGGGTCAAAATTAGGTACGCTTTCGGGCGAAAGATTTATGCTCACAGGAGATGCTGGCTCTTTTATAGACCCTATTTCGGGCGAAGGAATCGCCAATGCTATTTATACAGGAATGTACGCTGCACAAGCGATTTCGACTGCAAAAGGCGATTATTCGGCTGTAAATATGAAAAAACAGTACGATGTACGTATTCACAGAACGATGGGAACGGATTTGAAAATGTCTTATTGGGGACAGCGAATCGGGCGTTTTCCTTGGGTGCTAAATTTTGTTTTCAAAAAAGTAGAGCGCAGCCAATTTTTGAGAGAAAACCTCGATGTACTTACAGATTTGACCAAAAGAAAAATGCTGTATAATCCACTTTTTGTATTGAGAATTTTGTTTATTATTCTGAATCCGTTTATTTGATAATCTTAAGTTTAGAGGAACTATGGATTTTGGAAAATTACAAGACATTTCTACAGTTGATTTTTCGTTGCCCAAAGCACATGAAAAGTCAAAATTAGTTTTAAGTGAGTATGTAAAAAACTCATTATCAAATGTTTATGTAGGTTGCACAGGTTGGGGCATGCCGCAATGGAATGGCTCTTGGTATCCGAAAGCCACCAAAAGTAAAGATTATTTGCGAGAATACAGCCGACAATTTGATACGATAGAACACAACACAACGCATTACAGAATACCTGACGCAGATACCGTTTTACGGTGGAAAATGGAAAGCGCAGACGGTTTTAAGTTTTGTCCAAAAATCCCGCAAACGATAAGTCATCAGCATCAATTGGGTTTGAATGGTATCGAAATCAAACTTTTTTGTGAAAATATTGCGCTCTTAGATGAAAAAATGGGTTGTTGTTTTTTGCAATTGCCACCACATTTTACAGCGGATAGATTAGCGATTTTGGAGCATTTTTTAGAGAAATGGCCGTCCGAAATTCCTTTGGCGATCGAAGTGAGAAATGAGCAATTTTTTCAGCACGAAAACCCATCAGAACGCTTTTTTTCTTTGCTCGAAAAATACAATATTTCGAGCGTGATTACAGATGTTTCTGGACGTAGAGATGTTTTGCATCAGCGATTAACAACGAATACCGCTATGATACGTTTTGTAGGAAATGATTTGCATCTTACTGATTATCAACGGATTGACGAATGGGTTTTGCAAATAACCGAATGGTTTGAGCAAGGTTTACAGACTTTATATTTTTTTTCGCATCAGCCCGAAAATTTGAAATCGCCCGAAATGGCAGTTTATTTTATCGAAAAATTAAATCTCGTTTTGAACTCAAAAGCTGTTCCGCCCAAACGTTTTGATGAAGTAAAAAATGAACAAATGAGCCTTTTTTAACCTTTTAAAAAATGAAAACCCATGCTAAAAAATCGAAAAATCTACCTTTTTTTATTCAGTATTGGTGTAGCTGCATTTGTGATTTGGCTTGCAAATACTTTTTTGCAAGTAGAATTTATCACAAACTATATTGAGATTTTTGCAAATCCTGATAATCTAAATCTGCTATTAACAAACGGTTGGATGCAAAGTTTGATGCTCGTCGGAATAGCTTTTTTTAGTATTACGCTTTACTATTTATTGATTAGTATATTTGTATTTATTTGTTTATCAATACTTTATATTATTTTTTCGAGCAAATGGGCAAAACCTACCATTTTTATTTCCTACAAACACGCCGAAGCTGATGCCAAAGTAAATACAGATAAAATCGCAACAGATATGAAAACCGCACTAGAAGAACAAGGTTTTCGCATCAATTTTTTTCAATTTGACCCAAACGCATCGCACGACCAAGTGAACCATCAAATCAGAGAACTTTTGCGTTCTTGTGACATGATGATTGTCGTGCCAGACCCTTACAAACCGTCTTATGTGAATACCGAAATACAAGGCGCAGCATTGGCAGAAAAACCGCTTTTTCTTATAAAACATACCGAAGACCAACGCCTTCCTGATACCGCAAACAGCGGACATCCTGTGATTTTGTACCAAAAATTAGATAAAAAAACATTTAGTCCGTTGCCAAAAATTATTTTACACGTTTGTCGGCATTGGTCAGTACAGGCAGCTTTAATTTTTAAATCACTCGCTGAACCAATAGCTAAAAGTGATGAAAATGACTTGTTTTCTGATGTAAATCGCTGGATTTTTGCAGCTCTTGGCTTACTTTTGGTCAAATTTTCTGTTTCTTCTACTATCATTTTAGGACTTTTACAAGGTATTGTTTTTGCTATTGTCGCCTATTGTGCTTATATTTTTGTGAGTAAAATCGCTCAATACATCGACCTCAATAACGCTGCTCGACAATCTGTTTTGACAGGTGGAGATACAAATGCTATTTTTGAAGAAATTTTTGAAAATGATGAAAAAATTATGGCATGTTTGGATACTTTTAAGCAGGTGTAATATCCAATTTATATGCTATTTTACTGATTTAATATAAGTTTGACCAAAAAATGAAATTTTTATACACGATTAAGCGTTTAAACAATTAGGTAAAATTATTTGAATTTTAAACGCACTTACAAGAAAACTACTATCAAAAACATCAATTTATTATGAGAAAATTTTTTAAAATAGCTGCTATTTCACTTGCTGTGTTGTTGCTTTCTGCTGTTGCTTTGCCTTATATTTTTAAAGACAAAATCGTTGCGAAACTAAAAACAGCTATCAATGAAAAAATCAACGCAAAAGTTGATTTTACAGATGTAGATGTGTCTTTGCTCCGTGGATTTCCGAATATTAACCTAAGAATCAACGACTTATCAGTGGTTGGAACACAAGAATTTGATGGCGTTTCGTTGCTCAATTCTAAATATTTTGACATAAATGTTGATTTTTGGAGTACAATAAGTGGCAGTAGTGTCGTACCAGTAAAATCTATTCACTTGGAACAACCCAATATTAATGTTTTGGTTTTACCCAACGAAAAAGCAAATTATAGCATCACAAAACCTGTCGATGAAAAACTGGCTGCCGTAGCCGAGCCGAGCAATTTTAAACTCGCTTTGCAAAAATATAGCCTTACAAATGCGACTATTACCTATGACGATAGAGCCTTAGGTGCATACTTTCAAATGACGGGCTGCGACCACAGCGGCAAAGGCGAATTTACAGCCGATATTTTTGATTTGGTTACAAAAACACTCGCCAACGAAACGACCGTAAGTTACGGTGGCGTGACCTATATCAGTAAAGCAAAAAGTGATGCAGACGTTACGTTAAATGCGGATATGAAAAATTTTAAATTTATACTGAAAGATAATCAATTGATAATCAACGATTTATTATTGAAAGCAGAAGGTTCAGTTCAGTTGGGCGAAGTAGATATTGTGACAGATATGAAATTTTCTTCGCCACAATCTGAGTTCAAAAACTTGCTTTCTATATTGCCAAGTGCTTACAATCAAGAATTTTCAAAAGTGCAAGCGGCTGGTAAATTTGATTTCAATGCAGACGTAAAAGGCATTTACAATGACCATTCTTATCCCGCTTTTCGGATGCAATTAGCTATTGATGGCGCATCGTTCAAATACCCAAGTTTGCCGCTTGGTGTGAGCAGTATTG
>JANMGN010000265.1:0-2914 GCA_031374645.1 Chitinophagales bacterium
ATTTAATAAAACGCCATCTCGATAAAAACGAACCCATTTTATAAAAGCTGAACTACCTATCGGCAAGCTAACCGAAGCATTGATAGGAATATTTATGGGCTGATAAAAAATGCTATTGTTAGTTGGTGCTGTGATAACTATTGTTGGCGCAGGCGGAGCTGCATTTTGGATAGTAAAGGTAATTGGCGAAGAAGTCGTAATTGCGCCTTGGTTGTCCGTTGCTTTTGCTGTAATTGAGTAAGTACCAATTGCGGTATTTTGCCAAATAAAACTATAAGGCGCAGTGTTATCTGTACCTAAAAACGTTGTAGCATTGTAAAAATCAACTTTTGTAACTGTTCCGTCAGGGTCGCTTGCGTTTGCATTTATAGTAATATTTGTAGGCGAAATAAAAATATGATTTTGAGTTGGCGAAGTAATATTTACGATTGGAACTTGATTTACAGGCGCACTTACGATAATTGTAATTGGCGAAGAAGTCGCTGCTGCCCCTTGGTTGTCCGTTGCTTTTGCAGTCAAAGTGTAGGTGCCGATTGCGGTATTTTGCCAATTAAAAGAAAAAGGAGCAACCGTCAAAATTGCTAAAAGTGTAGTACCATTATAAAATTCTACTTTTGAAATTGTTCCATCTGCATCGTTTGCAGAAGCATTTATTTGAACATTCGTTGGAGTTGTAAATACCTGATTTTGAGTAGGTTGCAAAATATTTACCAAAGGTGGAATATTGGTTTGGTTTCCTCCACCAGACCAGCCACAGCCATAAATAGTGGCAATATTTGCCGAAGGGTCGTCCGCAGGAAGATTGAGCATTAAGGTATTTAATACCTGACCGAGTTGATAACGAAACGAAATAGAATTTCCATTATTCAAACTATTGAAAGTTGTTTGAACAGTAGTTTTTAAAGCTGGAATATTAACAGTAGGATAAAGAATTTTTATTTTTTCGATATAAGTATCCATATCGCTCCATGCAAGTTGTGGGTCGTAAAAACTATTAAATTGATTGTAAGGTTGGTTGGTAGCAGGATTTATAGTGAATAAAGTTGGAGAAAGACCCGTAGTATTATTTCCTAAAATATTAGTATAATTACTCAGTGCATTTTGGTAATCATAGCCATAAGTATTTCCTACAAAATAAGGCGAAATATTACTTGACGTTAGCGCATTTGTGCGGTCTGTATTTAAAACTGTACCTAATTCTGGATACCATAAGCCCCGATTATAAGCAACTGCCATCAGTTTTATAGCTGCATTTGGGTCGATTGCTGTACTAAAAAATCCAATAGGATTCCAATTTTTGTGCGTTTCCCAATATTTTACAGTAAAAATATCATAGTAGGCTTTTCCGAGTGCAGCCGTTTCAAAATTCGCATTTCCAATCAAATTAGAATGCTGCCCTGCGGGAAAACGCTGCGGATATTCTTGTACCAACTCGCTATATGCCGAGAGATTTTCTATTTGAAAACAACCGTCTCCAGTAGAGGCTGCTTGAAAAGTGAACGGATAATTTGTACCAGTAGGAGCTGCCGAAATCGAGTTATCGCAACCGCAAAAACTTTCTTTTGCTGCTGTTGCAAAATAAAAATTAGCTGGAATTCTGTCTGTTTTTGCCACATTTCTAAACAAATGTGCAGCATGAGCCATCGAGATTGCCCAAGTTTTTTTGTTGGAAGGGATATAAGCATCGACCGTAGTTCCCCAAATAGGGTGCAGACGAGCTTGACCTACTTTTATCTCTCCCATAGGGATAAAAGTAGATGTGGCAAAGTTGAAAGTTGCAGGTGCAGAACACGGATTTGAGCCACTATTTCCTCCAGAATTACCACCGCCACCAGTGCTTGTACTTGTTGTCGTAAAATTTATAATATTGCTATAACTACTTGTATTTGAATTACATACACTTTGTATTTTAATATTATACAATGAAGATGGAGTTAGACTTGGAAGTGTAAAACTATTAGCACTTGCACTTGAGGTTATCCACATACTTGATGTGGATAACTTATATTGAATGTTATAAGAAGTTGCTCCTGTGGAAGCCCAAGAAACGACTGCACTTGTATTATTTGGCGCAATAATAATATTTGTAGGAATAGCGCAGGTGCTATTTCCACAAAAAACAGTTTTAATTGCAGAAGCCAAAGGCGTACCTGCTATGACACCCGAACCTGACGAAGTTTCAATATAATCGCCTGTGATTTCCCAAATGATACAACCACGCAAATTTTTATTTTTAATATAAGTAGCTTTTGTGAAAATAGATGCAGTATCGTCATAAGAAACAAAGGTTTTTAAGCCATTTTTCCCTAATAAATAAGGCGATGCCGCTAAATTATCTGTGTATTTATTGAATAAACTTTGCTTTTGTAAAATATTATAAAAAAGTGGCGAACCATCATCTGCCGAAAAAGTTATTTTATCCGCCTGACCCGTTCCTACTCCATGCAAAGCTGCCGCATTTGTTGTGATATGCGAACGACCATAAAAAGCCAAACCAGCACAAATTTTATTTGCAGGAACATTATAAGTTGTTAGTAATGAATTGATTGCGCTATTGATATTGAAAGTTGGGTCGCCTTGTGCGGGCGCATAAAGTGGTGCATTGTGATTTGTTGTAGCGTCCCAAGTTCCGAAAAAATCATAACTCATCAGATTTATACAATCCAATGTATTCGCTACATTTGCCCATTCTATATTGGTCATGTTTGTTTGCGAAGCACCAAAACAAGCTGTCAGTAAGTAAGTTTTTCCTGTTTGTACTTGTAAAGTATTCAAAGAACTGCGTATTGCTTGTAGAAAAAGAGTGAAATTTTGCTTGTCGGCAGGCGTACCACTATTGGGCGAGTAGCCAGGATATTCCCAGTCTATATCTATACCATCGAAATTATATTGTTGAATGAGCGCAACACAAGCA
>JANMGN010000303.1:0-2068 GCA_031374645.1 Chitinophagales bacterium
ATTATCCAAATCCTTTTACGACCAATACAAATTTTCAGTTTCGCCACCACTTACCAGAAATAAATCTTAAAGTAATGGTACAAATTTTTACGGTTGCAGGTAGATTAGTAAAAACGATTGAAACAGATGCGTTTTCGCAAGGGAGTGTCGTAGATGACATCGCTTGGGACGGAAAAGATGATTTTGGTAGCGACCTCGCAAAAGGTGTTTATATTTATAAAATAAAAATACGCAGCGCAAGAAATGCCGCTATTCAAGAAGAAGGCGCATTTGAAAAAATGGTTATTTTGAAATAAAATTGCTCTAAAAGTTGCTTTTATTACAAAAAAAGGAGTACCTTTGCACGCCTTTTCAGGGAAGGTGTTCTACGAAAGTAGGGCGAACAATTCATTTTCAACTAAAAATACAACGTTAAACAATGGCTAACGTAATTATCAACGGGACTTCACGTCCTGACACTGGAAAAAAAGCAGCAAAAGCGGCTCGTAACGCAGGCGATGTGCCTGTAGTAATGTATGGACCTAATGAAAGTTATCATTTTACTGCAAAAGTAACTGATTTCAAAGGTATCATTTATACTCCAGATTTTAAACTTGCAGAAGTAAATCTTGACGGCAAGACTTACAAGTGTATCTTGAAAGACAAGCAATTCCACCCGATTTCGGAGAAACTGTTGCATGTGGATTTATTAATTCTTACAGATGGTCACCCATTAAAAGTAAATATTCCATTGCGTTTCAGAGGTTCATCTCCTGGTGTGAAAATTGGTGGTAAATTCATGCAACAAGTTCGTACTATCAAGGTAAAAACTGTTCCTGAAAAATTAATCAACGAAGTAATTATTGATATTTCTACGATGGAGTTGGGGCAGTCAGTACGTGTACGTGACATCGACGTTATTGAAGGAGTAGAAATCATGAACGCTCCTGGTACGCCAGTAGCAACAGTTGAAGTACCTCGTGCATTGCGTGGTAAATAAACCGAAGATTAATTCTGACAGTTTTTTCTACAAAATATTTGAGCTGTGTGACTTTTGTTACACAGCTTTTTTTAGGTGCTTTTTATCCAAAAATCCATTCCAACCTTGTAAACCACCTGTATGAATGGCTAAAATCACACTTCCCTCTGGGAAATAATCTTTTTCTATTAAATCAAAAATCCCGAACATCATTTTAGACGTATAAATAGGGTCGAGTAAAATATTATATTTTAGCTCAAAGTGGCGAATAAAGTCAAATAATATTTCATTTGTTTTGGCGTAGCCACCAAAATGATAATCATTGATGATTTTCCAGTTATCGTATTGATTATCAGTATATTGCAATTGGTTTTGTTTGATTTCATTTTCCATAAAATCTCCTTTTAGCACAGAAAAACCTAATGCTTTTTGCTTATCAGCCAAACCTTCTATGATGCCTGTCATCGTACCGCCTGTACCACAAGCTGTACAAATAAAATCAGGCATAATTTCCAATTGATTTTCGATTTCTTGCACCATTTCCGCAACGCCTTTTATTGCTAATTTATTTGTACCGCCTTCGGGAATAAAAAAAGCATTTTCTATTTTTTTGGGTAAAAAATCTTGAAAATTATTTGCATCAATATTTCTATAAGAAGTTCTATCACAAAAAAGTAGTTCCATTCCATTTTTTTTTGCAAAATCCAGTGTTTTATTTTCAACTGCCTCACCACGAATAATTGCGATTGTATTTATTTTAAAAAAATTTCCTACTGCAGCGGTCGCATGAATGTGATTGGAAAAAGCACCTCCTTTAGTCACAATATTTTTAATATATAAATCTTTAGTTTCCAAAAGGTTGTACTTCAGTTTTCGGTATTTATTGCCAGAAATTTGACCGTGAATAAGGTCTTCTCTTTTTATTAAAAGTGTGATTTTTTTTGCTTCCCAATAGTCTAATACAGTGACAGGGGAAGGTAAGTTGAAGATTGTGGCATTAATATTGTCCATAGTACACAGAGAAAAGTTAAGAAAAATTATACCGTATAGTCGTCACAAATCTTCATGTTTATTTTTATTAAAGTGTTAATAATCAGCATTTTATAAATT
>JANMGN010000285.1:0-3980 GCA_031374645.1 Chitinophagales bacterium
CGGTCGCCCAATTTCCAGGATCCATATATCCAACGCTGACCAAATACGCAGGACCTAAAAAAGCCAAAAACCTTTTCCAAGGGCTTTTTTTAGTATTCACATCTACCGAAGCGTGAACTTCCGACAAGGAATGTGGTTGATTTTGTTCCATAAATAAAATATTGCTTCTTTTTCTGCTGCAAATATAGTTTTTATTTGTGGATTTTTATTAAAAATGCCTTGTAAATCAGCGATTTACAAGGCATTTTTTAATATCAGTTTCTAAATATTAATGTTTGACGAGAAACTTACTATTTTTTATTTTTTTACCATCGGCTGCGGTAGCTTCCAAAATGACATTGTAAATACTATTGGGTAAATGGCTCAAATCTAAGGTAATGCTGCCTTCTTTATCATTGATAGCTGTCTGATGTATTAGCCTTCCGTTGGTATCAAAAAGAGATAATTTACCAGATACTAAGTCTTCTATTTTGTAATTTACGGCTACTTCACTACTCGTAGGATTGGGAAATACACTTAAATCTGTACTGCTGTTGGTGTTTGGTAATGTGTTTTTTATCGTTTTGTTTTCTGTTTTTGGTGCGGCAGTATATAGCAACGCTGGACTTGGCGCATGCATCATCAATCGCTCGTTTTCTTCAAAATTGGAGAGTACGAAACAAGGAATTTCTATTTTTGCCGCAAATTCGTCAGGTTCTAAGAAAAATTCTTCTTTTGTTTTTTCTTTTTGTAAAATAATGATGGCTACTGCGCCATTGTTTTGGGCAGCGAGTATTTTTTCGCCATACGGACATTTTCCTTCGAGTTCTACCAACACAACTTTATCGTGGTAGGGTAGGTTTTCGCCTTTTTCTAAGGGAGGTTCTTCTTTACCTGTTGGGCAACCGAAGTTTTCATCTCGGCTATAAAAAGTACGAGTGGCTAAAAGGTCTGTCATTAGCCCTTTTACTTTTTGTTCATCTGTCAGTTCGCTACCGAATTTCACAGGCGATAAGCTATATATTTGTTGGGTCAGTGTTACGCCCATAAAATACTGCTCTTGCGCTGATAAGCGTGTGGCAATATTCCCTAAAAACAGCAATATTATTATTTTTTTCATTGTTATTTTTTTTTAGTTTTGAAAATTGTTGGTTATTTCATTTAGCCTTACTTGTGCTCTCCTTGAAAATGCTACTACTGCCTTGCATTGGTGTTTTTACTACGCAAACAACAAGGCGGAAAGCATTTGTATCTTCTAAATCTGTTTTATTATAGTAACCGTCAGCTTCGCAAAAATGCCGCCTTGTGGCTGCTTGGTCATAACCACCAAGCAAGGCGAAAAGAATTGTTTTTTTCATGTTTAATTTTTAGTTTTTTCTAAACCCAAGTATCAATAATATTGGTACTCATAAACGACTTCTGATTTATTTGTTTTGTCTTTTGGTCCAAAATAGTTCATTTCACTGTTTTTACCTACTGAACTTGATCTCAAAAGTAACCCATTAGTATTGTATTCATCAATTCCATTAACTTCTAATTTTTCATTATCTATACTAAATAATTTTCTTATTATTTTACCTTTTTGAGAATAATCCAATTTAAAATATGAGATATTTCCTAATTCATCAAACACAATTCCGTCTTTTTTGGTATTTTGTTCAAAATTAACATGTACTACTTGAGCGAGTTCGCCTGTTGAAAAACGATTAATCACTGTTTGCAATTTATTATTTTGATAAAAATACTCGTTAATACCTTCCCTTGTTTTGTTAAGAAGCAAACGTTTTTGTTTATCAATTTTTATAGTTGTTGTATCACTACGGTTATTTTTATTCCATAACTGAATATCATTCAAAGACGTTGTTTTAAGATTCACTGAGGTAGAGTCAATAAGATAGGTAGAGATCCTTCTTGTAGAATCTGCACTTAATATAGTTTCAACTATATTATCAAAGATAATTCCGTTTTCATATTTATAACCATCATCCACAAATTGTTTATACTTTATCAAATCTGCAAGTTTTCTTTTATGTGAATCCGCCTCTCCGTTGCAGGTACAATAGTTTTCTTTGAATACTGAATCTTTTTTATATTCATAATTTGCAAAGCCTAATATTTTTTTTTCATTAAGAGCATTATATTGACTTACATCATTATATGGGCAAAAATCAGGAAAAACACGGCTTTTAGGGTAGAAAATAAATTTTTTTTGTTTGATTAATTTATTCTCGAAATAACTTGCAGTGATTGTGTATGCAGTGTCTTTTAAACTATTTTTGTTGTAGTGAACTTCGTTGGTAAGCCTTCCTTTTTTATCATAATAAAAATCAGCAATATAAACAATGTTTTGTATTGAGTCTTTAGTTAAAAAGTATCTCATAAATTTTACTTTATTTTTTACAATTGTGGTATCAGTAAAATATAAATCAGCATCAAAAAAAAGTGTAACTTGCGCTTTTATATTTGTAAAGTATAAAAAAGTGAAAATAAAAATTAGTAATTTTTTCATATTGTTTCATTATTTGTTGTACATAAATCGTAATGTATCAATTGGATTTCCAGTAAAAATCATATCATCGAATCTTTCTTTTTTGTGCCAGATATCATTATCATACAAATATGCCTCTTTTTTAATTATTGGTGTTTCATAAATACTTGATATTTGTTTTTCTCTATCGTCAAAAATTTCTGAGTGTTTTTTCCAAAAAATATCATCTTGACTTACAATTTTTTCAGTACCGTTAAAGAAGTAAACATTCACTTCATCAATTTTTGTTGAAGTAAACGGTATTCCGATTATTGTAAAGTCTGTACGTAGAGGTTTTTTTGCAACAAGATAGTACTGTGCGGAATTAGCATCTATATTTTTAACTATAATAAAAACGGATGTACTATCTACAGGACTAATTGAACTAATAAAGTGATTTAAAATACTCAAAAAATCTGCATTTAAAACAATGGTAGGTTTATCTTTAATAGAAACATCCCTTTTGCAATGTTGAAGTATTATTACGCACGTTAAAATGACGAAAACTAATATTTTGATTTTCATAGCAATTTATTTTATATTTCGAACAATGGTTAATAAACTAGCTTTGCCACTCAATACATCTTTAAGAGGAGGTAAACTTTTTCTATCAATTGGCGCCCAATCACCTTTTTTGGAGTAGGAAATTACTCCGTCAAGGAATCCACCTGACCCATTGGCATTATTTTCAAATACAAATGCTGGACGACTAGGTGTACGCCAGCCAAATGCATAAATATCAGAACCACTTACGCCTTCACTACCAGATTTATCTGCATTATGGCTATGAACTGTACCTAATACAGGTTTATTATGTGTATAATTGCCACTTGCTAAAAAAGTTTTGCCGTCTTTTTGCTCGAACCGAAAGCCAACACTCTCAACTTCAGATGTATTTGCATCATTTGCATAAGAGGGTAAAACGGAAACACCATTGGAAAATATCACTCCCAAATGCTCTTTATTAGTTTTTTCTGTATTCTTCCAAATGTGACTATAAGCATCTGACTCACTTTTAAAAAATATACTTCCACCACTGTTATAATATACCATTTTACCAGAAGCTCCTTTTTCCTCAAAAGATTTACCTAAATATGTTTGTCCAGCGGACAAATCATTTTGAGATTTTACATTTGGATTGTACTGTACTGTACCATCTATATCTTCATACCAGTCACTGACTCCTCTCCCATCTGGGTCAATAAACCTTATCGGGTTATTCATCGTGTAATTATACGGTGACCAAGAATGGTATTGTTCGGCTAATGGGTCGGTTGTATGCCATCTTCCTATTGCTGCATCGTAAAATCTTGCGCCATAATCGTTCCAATCCAGTCCAAAATCACTATTGAGTTCTTTGCCGTTGTATTGGTATTTGTTATCGCCACTATTGCCAGCGAGCCAAGGACCATCTTGGTTCATACCAAAAGCATAATAGTGGTTCACTTGTGTGATTTCGGTATTTGGGTCTATC
>JANMGN010000376.1:0-4689 GCA_031374645.1 Chitinophagales bacterium
AAAATGCAATAGCAAACGCACAACGTACAGGTGTAGTACAAGGCGCAATTATTGATAGAGCAACACAAGAATCTCTGATTGGCGTTTCGCTTACCGTAGAAGGCACAAATCCCTTAATTGGTACGACAACTGACGAAAATGGAAAATTTCAACTCAAAATCCCTGTCGGAAGTTACAACATCAAAGCAACGTATTTAGGTTACAAATCTGTAACAAAATTCAACGTTGTAGTAACGACTGGTAATGCAAACATTACTAATTATGAGCTGGATATAGAAGCCTCTTCGCTCGGAGAAGTCGAAATCAAGGAAAATCGCTCTATAAAAGTGACGACCGTAGAAAGTCCAAACTCTATTCAACGCCTTAGTACAGAGGAAATAAAAACAAGTCCAGGCGGAAATTTTGATATTTTCAAGGTGGTACAAACGCTACCAGGAGTAGGAAATCCACCTACTATTGGTAACCGAAATGACATTGTGGTTCGTGGCGGTGCACCTGGCGAAAATGTCTATTTTTTAGATGGCGTAGAAATTCCAGTAATTAATCACTTTGCTACACAAGGCTCGAGTGGTGGCTCAAACGGTATTTTGAATGTATCGTTTGTTGAAGAATTGACTTTGAGTTCAAGTGCTTTTGATGCAAAATACGACAATGCGCTGTCTTCTGTTTTTCAATTTAAACAACGTGACGGCAATAGTGAGCGTTTGCAAGGCAATATCAGAGGAAGTATTTCGGAAGCTGCCGCAACACTCGAAGGTCCTTTGGGGAAAAATACCACTTTTTTGGCTTCTACTCGTCGCTCGTTTTTACAGTATTTTTTCAAAGCCATAAACCTACCAATTCGCCCCGATTATTGGGATTTTCAAGCAAAAGTAACGCATAAAATTAATCCGAAAACAACTTTAACTTTTATAGGTTTGGGCGCAATAGATAATTTCTATACAGAAGTAAGCGCAGATGATACGAGTACAACGAATGCGTATATCTTAAAATCAGCACCTGTTATCAAGCAATGGAACTACACCAATGGTCTTGCGCTAAAACGTCTTTTGAAAAATGGTTTTATGAATATTGCGCTCAGTCGCAACATGGCAGACAATACTTTTTCTCAGTACGAAGATGGTTTGCGCAACGATATTACAAAGCGTTATTCTAATTCTATTTCAAGAGAAATTGAAAATAAATTGCGCATAGATGTAAATCAATATTTTGGCGAATGGAAAATTTCTTACGGCGCATCGGCTCAATATGTAAAATATTCCAACGATTTTAATCGTATTTCTTTGCGTGAAATAAAATCTTCTACGGGACAAGTTATTCAGCCAGAAAGAAAAATCAATTTTAATACTGCCATAGATTTTGTCCGTTATGGTGCTTTTGGGCAACTTTCACGCCGTTTGATGAACGACAGATTAGGTATTTCTATTGGTATTCGTACCGATATGAATACTTTCACTGACGAAGGAAAAAATCCTTTGCCAGCATTTTCGCCTCGTGCTTCAGCATCTTATACCATCAATAAGCAGTGGAAAGTGAATGCTTCGATTGGACAGTACGCAAAGTTGCCAGCATATACTATTTTAGGATTTAAAGATAACAATAATATTTTCCAGAATAAAGATGCAAAATACATACAATCAACACATTATGTAACTGGTTTGGAATATATTCCTCGGGAAAGCACTCGTTTTACCTTAGAAGGTTTTTATAAAACCTACAATAATTATCCTACCTCTGTGGCAGATGGTATTTCTATTGCAAATCAAGGTGCAGATTTTGGTTTTATTGGCAACGAGGATATTTTGAGTAATGGAAAAGGAAATGCAGTAGGTGCAGAGTTTTTTTTCCAACAAAAATTGAGAAAAAACTTTTTTATGGTATTTAGCGCAACCTATGTAGTGAGCAAGTTTTCAGGAACAGACGGTAAATTAATTCCTTCTGCTTGGGACAATCGTCTTTTGTTTTCCACCACTATTGGTCGCAAATTTAGAGGTGGCTGGGAAATGGGTTTAAAATACCGTTTCGCTGGAGGTACGCCTTACACGCCTTTTGATTTGGAGGCTTCGAGAAAAGAATATACGCTTACTGGTCGTGGTACTTTGGATAAAAATCGTATCAACACACAGCGTTTAGGTAATTTTAATCAATTTGATTTCCGTTTGGATAAAAAATGGAACTTCAAACGTACTACTTTTGATATATTTTTAGATGTAACAAATGCTTTTGTTCTAAAAAATCCGTCGCTCCCAGAATACGTTTTTGAAAGAAGCGCAGATGGAAAAGGCTTTAAAACAAGCGATGGAAAAGCTCTTGCAGCAGATGGCTCAAATGCTTTCCCAAAAGTTTTAGCAGAGCCAAGTACTTTTGTAAACCCTTCTATTGGTCTCTTATTTGAGTTTTAATTTAAAAAAATATTTATTAAAAAGGAGCGATTTGAAGCATCAAGTCGCCCCTTTTTTTTTATTTTTTTACAAAAAAAACTCCTTTACATACATTTTTTTTACATTTGCATTATATTTACATTTTATTTATAAAAATAAATAGCAATAAGTACTCGCTACTATTTAGTTTGTGTTATTTTCAATTTTATAAAATGTTGATAATGAATGTTTTAAATATTCATTAAACAAAAAAATAACATAAACTATTTTCAAACGAGTACTTAAAAATGCCTTTAGCCAAACCTTTTAATTTGCAAAAGTGGATTGATGAAAACCGTCATTTGCTCGTGCCTCCCGTTTCCAATAAACAAGTTTATGTAGGGAACGAAGATTTTATTGTCATGATAGTTGCTGGGCCTAATGGTCGGAAAGATTATCATTTTGAAGAAGGCGAAGAACTTTTTTACCAACTCGAAGGCGATATTACAGTGAAAATTATCAACGAAGAAGGTAAACGAGAGGATATTCACATCAGAGAAGGCGAGATGTTTTTATTGCCGCCTCGCGTACCACATTCTCCACAACGTCCTGCTGGAACGGTCGGCTTAGTGCTCGAACGAAACAGAAAACAAGGCGAAATAGACAAATTGCTTTGGTTTTGCGATCACTGCGATGCACCGCTTCACGAAGCAGGTTTTCAGCTCAAAGATATTGGTTCACAAATTCGGGACGCTATCAATGAGTTTAAAGCCTCGCCCGATAATAGAATTTGCAACGCTTGCGGAAAATCAAATGAAATTTAGGAGATAAATCATTGCCAAAAAAAATTACACAAATAATTGATTATCAATATTTTATAATGTTAAAAAAAATTATATTTGCAAGTCTTACGCTTGCTATTTTGCTCAGTAGCACAGGTTGTAATAAGACCAATCCCGATTTCCAAAAAGACGCTCAAAATCCTATTTTTATACATAAATCACTTCGTAAAATTACGGATATTATCACGTATGATATTTTTACGCCGCCCGTTGCAAACCGTATTTACGCCTACTCGACTATTGCAGGATACGAGGCTTTGTTGCCAGCTTATCCTGAGTACCAATCTTTATCTGGACAAATAACTGGACTACAAGCTACTCCTAAACCAGATGCTACAAAATCATACTGTTTCCCTTTGGCTTCTGCTCATGCTATGCTTTTGGTTGGTAAAAAACTAACTTTTTCAGACGATGAAATGGATACGTATATCAAAAGTATTCATGAGGATTTTCAAAAGCTAAATATGCCAAAAGATGTTTTTACAAACTCTTTGGAGTATGGCGAAATTGTAGCAAAACACATCTTGGCTTGGTCTGGAAAAGACAATTACAAGGAATCCCGTTCTGCACCAAAATACTCTATCGACCTAAAATCGGAGCAAAAATGGAAGCCTACGCCACCAACTTATGCAGATGCCGTAGAACCGCACTGGCGGACGATTCGCCCTTTGACTTTAGATTCTGCAGCACAATTCAAACCTGCTCGACCTACACCTTTTAGCAAAGATAAAAAAAGTGATTTTTACAAACAAGCAATCGAGGTTTACGAAACGGGTAAAAAAAATGACGATTTCACAAGAGAAACAGCTCGTTTTTGGGACGATAATGCTATCGCAACACAAGTTAGCGGACATTTTATGACGTCTGTAAAAAAAATCACACCTGGTGGTCACTGGCTTAACATCACTCGTTCGGTTGCGGAAAGCAAAAAAACAGATGTAATGAAAAGTATGCAAAGTTATGCACTTGTTGCTATTGCTGGACTTGATGCGTTCATTAGTTGTTGGGATGAAAAATACCGAAGCGAACATATCCGCCCAGAAACATATATCAACAATTATATAGACAAAGATTGGCGACCAAATCCTTTACAAACACCACCTTTTCCTGAATATACAAGCGGACACAGCGTTGTATCAGGCGCATCTGCGACTATCTTGACTGCGCTTTATGGCGACAATGTAGCCATTACAGACAGCACCGAAGTACAATATGGCATACCTGCACGTACTTTTGAATCGTTTGAAAAAGCTGCTTCGCAAGCTGCTATTAGTCGTATGTACGGCGGTATTCACTTCCGTCCTGCTATCGAAAATGGATTGACACAAGGGCAAAGTATCGGTAAAAATGTTTTGGCAAGGATAAAAAGTAGAAAGTAAAATGAATTTGTACATTACTATAGAAAGAAGTAACAAAGCCAAATCTGTTTTGACAGATTTGGCTTTGCTATTTTTTAGGCTTTACTAATTCGCCTTGCTTGGTTTTCC
>JANMGN010000389.1:0-2019 GCA_031374645.1 Chitinophagales bacterium
ATCTTTCTGAGAATAGGCACTGCAAAGAACTCTGCACTGCCGCAAAGCAGGACTGCCTTCGGCAGTGCGCTTGTTCGCAGCAACTGAAACAAACGGTTGATTATCAGCGAATTGCGATAGATAAACGAAGCGCAAGAACAAATTTGTTAAGTCTATCCTTGAAAATTGTCTTACAGACGAATTTTCGGCGAACAGACTTAACAAATTTGTATTTTAAACTAAATTTGACAGCGAAACGAATGTACTAACGAACCAATTTGACAACAATTGCTACAAATAATATCATAATGAATAAGTTTTATAATATTACTGATGAAGACACAGAACCAATAAATGATTTTCAACTAACAAACCTTGGAATTGACCGAAGATATATAACTGTTGGTAGTTATGAACGTGGAGATTATGGTGCAAAAAAATTAACCTCAAAAAAAATTTATACAAAAGTTACATCAAATGATTACGATACAGAATTTGTAAATAGAATATGTAAAATTCAACCAGTTTATAATATAAGTGAATTTTTAGATTATCACTTTACGTATTTTTTACAAATTAATAACGATAAGGAACTCTTTTTTAAACAAATTAGGTATGTAATTCTACCTCTCATTCAAAAAAGAACAAATAAAGAAGTTCATTATGAATTAATTACGAATTGGATAAATGAAAAACAGTCGCCTATAATTTATAATAAAACAAATATAACAATAAACTCGAAAATGAATAAATCAACCAAAATATTAATTATTGGTGCTTCTATTTCCGTTATTTCGGCACTACTTTGGAAATTAAATATTTTAGAAGAACCTACGTCTTCTTTAATATCAGCAATAGTTACGCTTTTCGTAACTTATTTTGTATATAAAGCAGAAAAAGTAGAAAAAAATGAAGTTGCAGAAGTCTTGACTAATAGAAACGGACAAATAGATAACTCGAAAAAAGTTACAATAACTAATACTAATATTAAATCCACAAGCGGTAATGTGATAATAACAGGTGGAGATAGTATAAATATAAATTCAAAATAAAAAATGAGTGTAACAGCAAACAACTCAACAATTAATGCAGGTAATAATGTTGAAATGGTTGGCGGCAACCAATTCAAGATAAATGGGAGTGTCTATAATATTGACATTTCTGCACCTCAACATGGAACAAGTGTAGAAAACTTACAATTTGCTCTTGAACAAAATAGGATTTCTGTACAAGAAGATTTAGACAACTTGATAGAATTGATTGGTAACGGCTATTTACTTGATAATGCTCATGTAATAGCGGTTATTAAAGATGCAATATCAGGTATGAGAAATATTGAGTTATTAATTCCTGCAATAAAATTGAATGGAGGTAGGGCGCAATCAAGAGCAGACGAAGGAAACATTGCAAAAAGAATTAATGACGCTATTTTAGCAGGAATTCATAAAAAAGAAAACAAAAATAAAAAAGAAAGTGAAAAAAATGACAAATGGGTAACACCTATTGCGTATTCGGTCATAGCACTAATATATGGTTTTTTTTGGACTATACCTCAACATGGAATATTGTTAGGCTCTCTAAAAGCAATTTTTTGGGGATTAGTGATTTGGTATTACATTATTAAATATTGGTTTAAATAAAAATGCTGCGAACAACGCATCTACGAAAATGCCTCCTAAACGTCGGCACTTCGTATATGCCACCGTTAGCGGAAATAAAAACCTTAACGAGCAACGTGTATAATTTAGTAAAATAGTAAAAATACAAGTCTTTAACAATCAATATACTTAAATGATAACTATAAAAATAAAGTCAAATTTGAAAGTATGAACAAAATCTTAGATTATATAATTAAAAAAATATTTTAAAATGGCAAGAGAACCAAAAAGTATATTTGATCAGTTTATTGGAACTTTTGGCTTTGTGTGGCTATTAGTGTTAATAGGATCAACTGTGGAATGCTCTAGTTCGAGTAGTCCAATCAAAAGTGCAGATAAAATATTAGTGGTAATCCTATGGTTACCGATATTTATTATTTTA
>JANMGN010000286.1:0-2416 GCA_031374645.1 Chitinophagales bacterium
TTTTTTGATGATTTGAGCATTAAAGAAATGTCGTCGGTTCTTGATATTCCAGAAGGAACGGTCAAGTCAAGGCTTTTTCATGCAACAAAAAAAATAGCAGAAACTATGCAAACTTTCAAAGATACTTTTTAAAAAATGGACATTGAAAAATTAATCAGAATAAAGAAATTTGACGATTTAGACCCGTCAGAAATCGAAGCAGTGCTTTCGCAGTTTTCAGAAGAGGAATATCGTCTTCAATATCGTTTTTTTGCGCTTAGCTCAGCGTTGAAAAAAACGGAGAAAAGTCTTGTGCCTACCGACTTGCTCAAAGAGAAAATACATCAAAAATTAGCAAAAAAATCAAATATTCGCCTTTTTAGTCTTCGGGAATTAAAAATTGCAGCTTTTTTATGCGCTTTTGTTTTGGGTAGTTTTTTACTTTTTTCAACGTTTAAAAAATCACAAACACCATCGTTTGTAAGTGAAATAAACACCGAAATAAAAATAGAAAAAACAATAGATATTGCTCCAAAAAATATCTTAAAAAAACAAATTAAGAAGGGAATAGTGAGAAAAACTATACCTCAAAGACTAAATATCAACGAAGTAGATGAGGCTGATATTCGTCTGACTTTTCAGCGTAAAAATCCTAATTTGGAGTGGCAGACGGAAGAAGATTGAATGGGCTTTCTTATAACAAGAAAAAATCAACATTTAAAAAATAATACAATGACAATAGGGGAATTAAACAATGCCAAAATTCCAATTGTTAGAATTGACAAAACATTGGAGAAATTTAGAGAAAAAGTGCTTTTTCCTAAGGAATTAGCAATTGCTAATAAACTATTATCAAAAACGATGCTTCTTATTCTTGAATAAAAAACGTTACTATTTTCAAAGAGAAAATAGTAACGTTTTTTTCGTGCTGTATAATTCCACAATACCCTACAAATGATACACTACAAAACTACTCAAATACGCCAATGCACTCATAAATAAAAACTGAATAATCGCCCATTTCCAGGACTTTGTTTCTCGTTTTGTAACGGCTAAGGTGGACATACACTGCATTGCGAAAGCGTAGAAAATCAGCAAAGAAAGTGCTGTGGAAGTTGTATAAACAGGCGTACCGTCGGCTCGTTTTTCACGTGACATTTTTTCGCTGATAGATGAAGTATCATCTGCCGCAGAGCCTATACTGTATATAGTAGCCATCGTACCAACAAAAACTTCTCGTGCAGCAAAAGAGGTAATAATGGCTATACCTATTTTCCAATCAAAACCAAGCGGTGCTATTGCTGGCTCAATTGCTTTGCCCAAGTGACCTGCATACGAGGCTTCTATTTTGTAAGAAGCGATTAAATCATCGGTTTGCTTTTCGTCAAAAGCGTGTTCTTTTGCAAATGTATTCGCTTGATTTTCAGCGTTTTGCATTGCTTCTGCTGGTCCGAAATAAGCCAAAAACCAAAGTACAATTGAAATCACTAATATTGTTTTCCCAGCTTCTTGTACAAATGAGTTTACTTTTTCCCAGACGGCATAAAAAGTATTTTTCAATAAAGGCAAACGATATTGTGGCATTTCCATCATTAAAGAGGAGGTTGTTTCGCTTTTTAAAATCCATTTAAAAACCAAAGCCGATACCAAAGCTGCCACAATTCCGAGCAAATATAAGCCCATAAAAATCCAACCTTGTGCCGAAAATCTAAACCATTGCACCTCACTCGGCACTACAAAACTTACCAAAACAGCATAAACAGGAATACGTGCTGAACAACTTATCAGCGGCGTGACCATAATAGTAATGAGGCGTTCTTTCCAGTTTTCTATCGTGCGTGTACTCATAATCGCAGGAATTGCGCACGCTCCGCCTGAAATAAGTGCGACCATACTGCGTCCGTTCAAACCAAATTTCTGCATGATGCTGTCGAACATAAATACGACACGTGCCATGTAGCCGCTTTCTTCGAGTAAAGAAAGTAGGAAAAATAAAATCGCTATTTGAGGAATGAAAACCAAAACGCCACTTAGACCACTGAGAACGCCATCTGTAAGCAAACTCGTTAGCCAATGTGCTGGTAATGAGCCTTTTAGATACTCGTTTATAGCGGTAAAAGTGTCTTCTATGACAGCTTTGGGATATTCAGCAAGGGTAAAAATAGACTGAAAAACTAAAAAAATAGTGACAAAATAAATCAAAAGTCCACCGATACGATGCGTCAAAATAGTATCTAAACGGTCGGTAAGCGTAGATTTTTGAAGGTTATTATGTATAGTTGCTTTTTTTAGTACGGGTAAAAAAAGGTCAAAGCGGCGCATCGTTTCATCTATCTGAAAACGCAAATCTTGAAAATGATGTTTCGCAATAGCGTTGCGAATAGGTGCTTTTTGAACGTCTTCTACAAAAGAAAACCACTCGTAATGATGCGCAATA
>JANMGN010000287.1:0-3454 GCA_031374645.1 Chitinophagales bacterium
CTTTTTGATGATGAATTACCCAAGTGGAATTACCTCATTAAGCACAACTAATACGACCAACTTATTTTTTACACGTTACCTACGAGGTTTAACCCAAAAAAAATACGTTTTAGATTTTTCAATCCAAAACGTATTTTTTAATATTTAGTTATTCGCTGTTGCTTCTGCAAGTGCCTTTGCTTTCGCTTTGGCAATTACATCGCTTGGGCGAAATCCGATTAATTTCTCTAAATCTACTCTTGTCAGCACTTCTTTTTCTAAAAGCGTATGCGCCAAAAGTTCTAACTCTGCACGGTGCTCTGTCAAAAGTTGTTTTGCACGTTGGTATTGTAAATCTATCAACTTACGTACTTCATCGTCTATCATGCGAGCTGTATCTTCTGAGTACGGGCGATTGAATTGGTCTTGTGACATTTTGTAAAAAGAAACATTCCCAACTTTTTCATTCATACCATATACCGCAATCATCTGATAAGCGATTTGTGTTACTTGGTCGAGGTCATTTTGTGCGCCAGTTGAGATTTTTTGCCAAATCACATCTTCTGCGGCACGTCCGCCAAGCGTCATACACATTCTATCGAGCATTTGTTCAGTGCGGACAATGTATTCATCTTTGGGCAAATATTGTGCATAACCCAACGCACCAACCGTACGAGGAACGATTGTCACTTTTACCAAAGGCATAGCGTGTTCCAAAAACCAACCACATATTGCGTGACCAGCTTCGTGGTAAGCGATTACTTGTTTTTCTTCTGGCGAAATTACTTTCGTACGTTTTTCCAAACCAGCAATTACTTTGTCCAAAGCATAATTGAAATCATCTAAATCTACTTCTGTTTTTTCTTTACGTGCTGCAATCAGAGCTGCTTCGTTGCAAATATTAGCAATGTCAGCACCTGCAAAACCTGGTGTCATTTCAGCCAATTCGAGTGCCGCTACGTTCGGAGATAATTTTATACTGCGTAAATGAACGCTAAATATTTGTTCACGTCCAATTAAGTCAGGAAAACCAATACCTATCTGACGGTCAAAACGACCTGGGCGCATTAGTGCTGCGTCTAAAACATCAGAACGGTTGGTAGCTGCCATCAAAATAACGCCTTTGTCCGTAGAAAAACCGTCCATTTCTACCAACAATTGGTTGAGTGTATTTTCACGTTCGTCGTTGCCGCCTTGCATTGCACCACGACCACGAGCACGACCAATTGCATCTATTTCGTCAATAAATATAATACAAGGTGCTTTTTCTCTTGCTTGACGGAACAAATCGCGTACACGTGAAGCTCCTACGCCTACGAACATTTCTACGAAATCTGAACCAGAAATAGAGAAAAACGGAACACTTGCTTCGCCTGCAACAGCTTTTGCCAATAAGGTCTTACCCGTACCTGGAGGCCCTACGAGCAAAACGCCTTTTGGTATTTTACCACCCAATGCAGTGTATTTTCCAGGGAATTTTAAGAAATCTACGATTTCCATTACTTCCTCTTTTGCTTCGTCAAGTCCAGCAACGTCTTTGAAAGTAACGTTTACCTTAGCATCTTTGCTATCGAAAAGTGCTGCACGAGATTTTCCGATATTGAAAATCTGCGCTCCGCCGCCAGCTCCGCCGCCCATACGACGCATGATGATAACCCATACCACTACGAGTATCACGATGGGCCACAAGTAGCCTAAAATAGTACCTACAATGTCACTTCTTTCTTGGTAAGTAGCATCAATTTTCTTTGAAGGATTGGCAGTATTGTAAGCTGTCAATCGCTTATCCAAATAATCAACAGATGGCAAAGACAAAGTGTAGTGTGGATATGCACCACTAAATCTACTTTTGTTTGCTTTTTTGTGGCGGTCAAGTTTCAAGCTATCCGTCTTGATATAGATATTCGCTTTTTCTTTATTGATAATTTCTATATTCTGAACATCGCTTTGGTTGAGCATTGCTTCTAACCTATCCCATTGAATAGGCTCGTTGTTCATTGACGAAAAAGAGTATAGATTTAGTCCTAAAAGAAAAAGTGCTATCACTCCGTATATCCAATACGAATTAAAACGAGAGCCTTTATTGTTATCTTCCATAAGAGAGTAGAGAAAGGATTTTTTGACCTTTCTGATTATTTTTTAAGTTATTTTAAATATTTTTATACATTTCTATTGTCGTAAAAATGAAAAATATATTTTAATAATTAAGGTTAGAATAGCTAAGTAGGCGTTAAAATTTAGTTTGTGTTATTTTTTTCACAATCGGCTTAAAAAATAACATAAGCTAGATTAGCCTGAATACTTACGAATAGTATAATTTTGGGTATTCTAAAATTATACTACTTTTATAACTTTAATTTACGACTTGATTACAAACATCAAATCACGGATTTAGTTTAAAAATTTAGACATCATCGTATTCTGTAGTGTCTGCATCGCTCCAAAGTCCTTCGAGTTCGTAGAACGCTCGTGTTTCTTTGTGAAAAACGTGTACAACAATATTGAAAAAATCTACCAATACCCAAATAGAGTTTGTACCACCTTCGATGTGGTTTGGCCGAATACCTGCGTCGTTCTTCATTCTTGTACGAATACGGTCAGCGATTGCACGTACTTGTACGATGCTTTCTCCTTCGCAAATGACGAAATAATCCGTCGGTCTGTCATGGATTTTTCTCAAATCCATTTTTACAATGCGCTTTCCTTTGATGTCTTGGATAGCGTCCACTATCAAATCCAGTTGAGCGTTGGTACTCCACGCTACGTCGGACATTAATTTTACCTTTGTATTTGCCAAAATTATACTATCTTTACGTTTAAATTATTAGAAAATGATGCAACTTTGCATAAAAGCACAAAAATACGTTTTTTTTATATCTTGAACACCATATATAACACACTTTTTATTGGGAAAGTTTTTAATCACTACGAAACTTTACAATCTACTAATATTTTAGCTTCGGAAATGTTGGCGAGGAAGCCAATTTCGGAAGGAACTATTTTTTCTACTTTTCATCAAACCGATGGGAGAGGACAAGTGAACAACAAGTGGGAAAGTGAGGCGCACAAAAATATAGCATTGAGCGTTGTCTTGAAACCTGATTTTTTGCCCGTACAGAAATATTTTTTATTGACACAAGCGGTTGCGCTTGGTATCTATGATTTTATTCGTTTGTATGTTAGCGAAGACGTTTATATAAAATGGCCCAACGACATATATATAGGTAAGGAAAAAGTAGCAGGTATTTTGATACAAAATAGCATACAATCTGATGTTTTTCAATACAGTATAGCGGGTATTGGTATCAATATAAATCAAGCAGTTTTTAGGAGTGATGCGCCTAATCCGACTTCTGTTTTTTTGAAAATAAACAAAGAAATATCCCTTTGGGCGTGTATAGAATATTTGTGTAAATACTTGGAAAACAGGTATTTACAATTAAAAAGTGGACAATATAATGTTTTGCGAGAGGAT
>JANMGN010000292.1:0-1511 GCA_031374645.1 Chitinophagales bacterium
CGAAGGTTTTGCTGGTGGTGAAATGAAACATGGACCACTGGCAATGATAGACGAAAATTTTCCAACATTTGCCATGGCTTTAGACGGCGAATTGTATGAAAAAACATTGTCTAACTTGCAAGAAATAAAGGCACGTAAAGGGCCTATTATTGCAATCTGCAATGATGCCAAAAAACTTAAATCTATTGTCGATGACTATATAGAAATACCAACAACCATAGAACAGTTACAGCCGCTACTTGCTGTCCCGGTCTTACAGCTATTTGCATACCACGTCGCAAAAGAACTTGGTAAAAATATCGACAAGCCTAGAAATTTGGCAAAATCAGTAACAGTTGAGTAAGGATTACTTTTGTAGCTTTTTAGCTACATCACCGACTTTTTGATCAAAATTTTTGTTTGTTACAAGTACCCCATCGGGAGTTTGTACAACAATAACATTATCTAGACCTATAACTGCTAGTGGAATGTCGGTTTCATTGCGTATAAGGCTGTTTGTGGTTAGTTCTACGGCAATATTGACACCTCTTACGTGATTTCCAGCATCATCATGCACACTCATGTCGTGCAAATCTCCAAAAGAACCTACGTCTACCCAGTCAAAAGCCCCTGGAATAACAAGAGCATTTTTAAGTTTTTCAGAAAAGACATATTCTACAGCTATATTTTCTAAAGATAAGTAGTCTTTTTCTAGGTCATTTGATGCAACCAACAGCTTGTAACGATGCATCATATCGTCTGAATAGTCTTCCATTGCTTTTTCGAAAGCAACAAGTGTGCCCGTTAAGTAACCCATATTCCACAGATGCTTACCATCCTCAAGATACTGTTCGGCCTTTTGTTTATTAGGCTTTTCTACAAAACAACCAAACTCATAAATCTGATACCAGTTAGCGATTTCTTGTCCTTTTTTTATATAACCAAACTTCGTAGAAGGATACGTTGGTTCTGCTCCCATAAAGACTATTTTTTGTTGATCACGAGCTACTTCACCCGCTTTCAAAACAGCAGCCGTAAAGCCGTCACTGTCCCTAATAATATGATCAGCCCATAAAAAGAATACTGGTTCGTCTTTATCAAAACCTCTTTTAGCAACTTCTGCAAGACCAAGTGCAACACATGAAGCTGTTCCGCGGCGAGCGGGTTCAATCAATATGTTTTCTGGTGAAAGATCCTTTAGCTGGTCGTTAACATGACGAGAATGTGATGCTTCTGTTATGACAAAAATCTGTGAAAGGGGCGCTATACCAGAAACACGCTCAAAAGTGTTCTGCAATAGGCTTTTGTCGTTTGTGAGTGACAAAAGATGTTTAGGGTATGCTTGTGTAGAAAGTGGCCACAATCTACTACCCGAACCACCGGCTATAATTATAACAATCATTGCTTATTATTATAACATAAAAGTGATATAATTTGCAACTAGCTTTATACTATAATAAATACACAAGTAAGGAGATTTTGATGAACGTTTTGGATAGTATTTTTTTAGCTTACGATGTCAGAGGCAAAGT
>JANMGN010000482.1:0-5845 GCA_031374645.1 Chitinophagales bacterium
AGAAGCAAAGCATTTGGCTTGGCTCGATATGGCTAACGCAAACGGTCAAGAATATTGGGCGGCAATGAATTTGGCAGGAGATTATGCTTCGGCTTGCCATGAGGTTATACATACAAAAATGGCTAAGGCTTTGGGCGAAAAACCTTTAAAAATAGTAGAAAATCATCATAATTTTGCTTGGAAAGAAATCATAAATGGTCGTGAATTGATAGTGCATCGCAAGGGAGCAACGCCAGCTTCTGAGGGAGAATTGGGTATTATTCCAGGTTCTATGACTGCGCCAGGTTTTATTGTAAAAGGTAAAGGTCAATTGTCGGCTTTGCAGTCGGCTTCGCATGGTGCTGGTCGAAGAATGTCCCGAACACAAGCCATAAAATCTACGACACAAGCGGCTTTGAAAGAAATGTTGAAAAAACACGATGTGATGTTGCTCGGTGGCGGACTTGACGAAGCACCGCAAGCCTACAAAGACATCAATGAAGTGATGAAATCGCAGCAAAATTTGGTAGAAATATTGGGTAGTTTTTTGCCCAAGATTGTAAGAATGGACGGTAGTACACCTAAAAATAAGAGGTAAGTTTGTTGGATTTTACGTACAATTGTACTTACCTTTTCTTTATTTTGCCTGTAAAAATATAAGTTCTGTCTAACTTTTTGTTTTCCGCCTCTCGTTTGGTTGGTGGAAAATCATAAATTTGATTTAGAATGTCGTTTATCAAAGTCGTAAGGTCTTGCTGAAACATAGGGTCGAGTTTTTGCGCTTTTTCCATCATCATACTTGTTCGCCTTATGACGTATTCCTGAAAAGTAACACAGCGTGCCTCAGGAAATTTGTCTAACTCTGTGCGCCAAAGACGAAATACTTCGGAGAGCAAATGTATGGTTAAAAATACTTCTCCCATTTTATCTTTTGTAACCTTTACGTGTTCTGTAATCAGCGCATTAGCAGGGCGCATTTCCATTAAAAGGTTGCCAGGAGAGAACCATCCGCTTACACTTTTCAGGTATTCATCAATTTGTTTTTGTATTTCTGTGGTTCGAGAATCGAGTGTTTCTCGGTCTTCCAAAAGCTCATAAGTCAGTTTTTTAATCAAATCGGGTCTTAGGCTGATTAATCGAAAAAGTAACTTATCTTTTTCTGTCGGAGAAAGATTTTCAATGGCTTTTTTGAGTTCTACTGATAGTTTTCCCATTATTCTAAATGCTTATTCAAGCCATTTCGGTAAGAGAAATGGCTTGAATAAATAATTTTCAAGTTTTGACTTACTTTTTCTTGCAACTTTCCAATACTTTTTTGTTGCTTACGATTTCGGCATTATCCTTTTCTTTTTCAGCCATTTCTAATCCTTTTGTAGCAGAAATAATAGCCAAATCACACTGACCAAGTTTGGCGGCGATTTTTGCATGAAGATGATAAGTCCAAGATTGTGGATCTTTTTCGACCATTGTAGTAGCCCAAACGAGTGCTTGTTTCAAATCACGGTTTGTGGTAAAATAATAGTCCGCAGCATCATAATAAGTATCGTTTTTGATTTCAGCAGCACTCATTTTTGCTTTTATGTCAGCCATAATTTGAGCATCAGGGTCATGTTTTACATCAAAAGCAATTTGTGTATTCTCCCAAGCCAAAGTTACTGTTGCGGTATTGGAAGTCGTATTTGCGAAATCGAAAGTCAGCGTTTCAGTTTTGACTTTGTTTTTAGTCGCTTTTGCCTTAAAACGCAAAATATCATTGCTTTCTTTATACTCATAAACGCCCCATTGTTCGGTATCTTTATTCAAAATAACCGTCCATTCGGTAGCATCTGGGATAGTTACCAAGGCATATTTTCCTTTTGCAATTGCATTTCCTGCAATCGTCATATCTTCTGAAAATTCTATTGCAGTAACTTTGTTTGCACCAGTTCGCCACAATTTTCCATAAGGAATATTCGCACCGCCAAGCATTGTACGACCTTTTAGTGATGGTCGAGAATAAGAGATACTAACTTTCCCTAAGCCAATTTGCTGTGAAATAGAAGCTGTCGGACTTGCAGCAGGCGTAGCAATTTGCGCTGAAACGCTAAAAAACGTTGTACAAACTGCCAAAAATAAGATTATTTTTTTCATTTTTACGAGTGATTTACTTCTTGTATACTTTTACTGTTTTTTCAATTATAGAGCAACATTTGTCTAACTCTTTTTCAGTAATGACCAAAGGCGGTGCAAAACGAATGATATTACCGTGAGTAGGTTTTGCCAAAAGTCCATTTTTTGCCATATTGACACACAAATTCCAAGCTGTTTTGCTGTCTTCGCTATCATTTATTATGATAGCGTTGAGTAAGCCTTTTCCTCTTGCGAGCGTGACCATATCAGGGCGTTTTGTGACCAAATTAGTCATACGTTCACGGAAAATTAATCCTAAATCGTAAGCGTTTTGTGCGAGATTTTCGTCTTTTACGACCTGTAAAGCCTCCATCGCCACAGCACAAGCCACAGGATTTCCTCCAAAAGTAGAACCGTGCTGACCAGGACGAATAACCATCATAATTTCATCGTTGGCTAAAACCGCTGAAACAGGCATTGTTCCGCCCGAAAGTGCTTTTCCCAAAATCAAAATATCAGGTTTTGCATCTTCGTAATCTGTTGCTAAAATTTTTCCTGTCCGAGCAATACCCGTTTGTACTTCATCAGCAATGAAAAGTACATTTTTAGCCTTACAAAGCGTTTTTACTTTTGCCAAATACCCTTCATCTGGTACAAAAACACCAGCCTCGCCTTGTATAGGTTCGAGCATAACACCTGCGACATTTGGGTCTTTGAGTGCTTCTTCGAGTGCCGCAATATCATTGTAAGGCACTAATTCGAAACCTGGCATAAAAGGACCATAATTATTGAAGCTGTCAGGATCAGAAGACGAAGAAACTGCTGCCAACGTACGACCCCAAAAGTTACCAGAAGCAAACAAAATTTTTGCTTGGTTTGCAGGAATTCCTTTTACTTCGTAAGCCCACTTGCGACAAAGTTTGATGGCAGTTTCGCCACCTTCTACGCCCGTATTCATCGGCAAAACTTTGTCGTAACCGAAATATTCTGTAACGTATTTTTCGTATTGTCCCAAAATATTGTTGTGAAAAGCACGAGAAGTCAAAGTCAATTTCTTGGCTTGATCTGTCATCGCTTTCACAATTCTTGGGTGGCAATGTCCTTGATTTACAGCCGAATACGCAGATAAAAAATCAAAATATTTTTTACCTTCCATATCCCAAACATTCACGCCTTTGCCTCTTTCAAGGACTACTGGCAACGGATGATAATTATGCGCACCGTAACGGTCTTCCAACGCAATGAGTTCTGATGATGTCATAATATGGTCTATCTAGTAACGTTTTTTTGACAAAACGAAAATATCTTCGCTTGTCAGAAAAAAGGATTTTTAAAATTTATGCGAATATTTTTTTTATGCCTCACGAGGTCTTGAAGACCCGTGAGGTATAAAAAAATGTGAGGCACTCTTACAATACTTTTTCAACCTCTACGTAAGGCAAACCAAAAGCATCAGAAACGCCTTTGTAAACTACATCACCTTTTACGATATTTAAGCCCAAACGCAAATCTTTGCTGTCTGCACAAGCCTTTTGCCAACCTTTTGTTGCTAACTGAATAGCATAAGGTAACGTAGCATTAGTCAAAGCCAAAGTAGAAGTATAAGGTACTGCACCTGGCATATTCGCTACGCAATAATGCACTACATCATCTATGATATAAGTTGGATTCTCGTGTGTAGTAGGTTGGCAAGTTTCTACACAACCGCCCTGATCTACCGCTACGTCCACGATAACTGTTCCTGGACGCATTGTTTTGAGCATATCTCTTGTAACCAAATTCGGAGCTTTTGCACCTGGAATTAAAACTGCACCAATAATCAAATCATGTGTTTTTACCAGCTCACGAATATTGTATTCGTTTGAATATAAGGTAGTTACGTTTGGTGGCATGATGTCAGCAAGGTAACGCAAACGAGGAATACTCACATCAAGCAAAGATACTTGTGCGCCCAATCCTGCTGCCATTTTCGCTGCTTGCATACCTACAACGCCGCCGCCTATGACCAATACTTTTCCTGGTGCAACGCCTGGAACACCGCCCAACAATACGCCACGACCTTTTACTGGTTTTTCTAAATATTTTGCGCCTTCTTGAATTGCCATACGACCTGCAACTTCTGACATTGGTGTCAAAAGTGGTAACGAACGGTCTGGTAATTCCACGGTTTCGTACGCTAAACAAATTGCTTTTGAAGCAATCATTGCTTTCGTCAAAGGCTCGTAAGATGCGAAGTGAAAATACGTAAATACCAATTGATTTTCTTTGATGAGCGAATACTCCATCTCAATTGGTTCTTTGACTTTCATAATCATTTCGGCAATGCCATAAACTGATTGAATGTCGGGTAAAATAGATGCGCCTGCACCTTTGTAATCTGCATCAGAGAAACCTGAGCCTTCGCCCGCAGTAGATTGTACATAAACTTGGTGTCCACGTTTTGTTAATTCTAATGCGCCCGCAGGTGTCAAAGCTACACGATTTTCGCTTGATTTTATTTCTTTTGGAACTCCTATAATCATGGTTGAAGGTTCTTTTTTTTAAGTAAATTTATTATTTAGTTAGATAAATATAATGAATAATTAAAAATGAATAATTAAAAATTACAAATGTTATTTTTTATAAAATATAATACTATGTGAAAAAAAATTGGTTTTAAATAATTTAAACTTGAAATATTAAAAATTCAATGACCTTCAATAGCCAATTTTTAATTGTTTAAAACATACCCATCTGCCATTGTAATATAACGATCGCTCAATGCAGCGAGTTCAAGATTGTGTGTTACGATAACAAAAGTTTGATTCATTTCTTTTTTTAATTTTAAAAAAAGCTGATGCAAATCCTGAGAAGTAGCAGTATCAAGATTTCCCGTAGGTTCGTCTGCAAAAATAACCAAAGGCTCATTAATGAGCGCACGTGCAACTGCTACTCGCTGCGCTTCTCCACCAGAGAGTTGATTGGGTTTGTGGTTCATGCGGTCTTTTAGTCCGAGATAATCAAGTAGTTCCATCGCACGACGTTGTGCTTTGCTTTCTGGTGTTTTTTGTATCAAAGCGGGCATCAACACATTTTCAATAGCTGTAAATTCTGGTAATAAATGGTGGAATTGGAATACAAAACCAATATTTTTATTTCTAAAATTAGCTAATTCTTTGTTTTTTAGTTGATTAATCACTTGTCCATTGATAGAAAGTGTCCCGCTATCGGCAGTGTCTAACGTACCAATTATATGTAAAAGCGTACTTTTTCCTGCACCAGATTTTCCAACAATACTGACCACTTCGCCTTTATTGATTTCGACATCTACGCCCTTTAATACTTGTAGATTATCATAATTTTTTTGTATGTTTTTTGCGCTTATCATTTATTTTTTTATTTCGATAGGCTCATGCCTATGTATGTATTTGGGCAAAATGCAAGCATTTTTCTCGTATTTGGGCAACCGCAAGGGTTTGCCCCTACTCTTCGTAACTTGCTTCTACGGTGGCGTTCATCAAAAATGCTTTTAAAAACCCGTCTATATTTCCGTCTAAAACGCTGTCTGGATTATTGACTGTAAAACCTGTACGATGGTCTTTTACACGTCGGTCATCTAACACGTAGCTACGAATTTGTGCGCCCCATTCATTTTTGGTTTTTCCTGCTTCTACTTTGTCTCGTTCGAGATTTTGTTTTTCTATTTCTAACTCGTATAACAAGGCTTTTAGCTTATTCAAAGCACGCTCTCTGTTCTGAATTTGCGAACGGTCTTCTT